>CBFGWW010000032.1:0-20122 GCA_965652625.1 uncultured Agromyces sp. | reverse complement strand
CGGGCGCTCCGGCAGCTGCACCACGCCCGCATCGCACTGAACCGCGAGCTCGACCGCGCCGAGGCGGTCGCCGTGCGCCGGGCGCGAGCCGCCGGCTCGAGCTGGCAGCTCATCGCCATGGCGCTCGACGTGTCGAAGCAGGCGGTGCACAAGAAGTACGGGCGCACGTGAGCGGTCGCGAGCGGCCGGCACCCGGCCCGGTTCGCATCCAGCGGGGCCACGTATGCTGCATGGCGGCGACGACGCGACCACCCGGGCGGGTGCGGCATCCGCCCACCGCGCGGAGCACGACGCGGATCAGGAAGAGGACATGAGCGACACCGACACCCGGACCGAGACCCGACGCAGCCCGTTCGCGCGTCGGTCGCCGCAGGAGGGGCCACGCGCCACCTTCACGCAGCTGCGGCCGTTCATCTTCGAGCACCGGCCGGTGCTCGTCTGGGTCGCCGTGCTCTCGATCGTCGGCGCCCTCGCGAGCCTCGCACAGCCGCTGCTCGTGGGCCGCGTCATCAACGTCGTCGAGGCGGGCGAGCCGCTCGGCTGGCTCGTGTGGGGCCTGGTCGCGCTCGTCGTCGTGAGTGCGATCATCTCGGGCTACCAGCACTACCTGCTGCAGCGCACGGGCGAGGGCGTCGTGCTGTCGAGCCGGAGGCGACTCGTCGCGAAGCTGCTGCGCCTGCCCGTGTCCGAGTTCGACACGCGCCGCACGGGCGACCTCGTCTCGCGCGTCGGCAGCGACACCACCATGCTGCGCGCCGTGCTCACGCAGGGCCTCGTCGAGGCCGTCGGCGGCGCCGTGACGTTCGTCGGCGCGCTCATCGCCATGCTCATCCTCGACCCGGTGCTGCTCGGCCTCACGGTGCTCGTCATCGCGATCGCGATCACGACCGTCACGCTGCTCTCGCGGCGCGTGCGCGAGGCGTCGCACCGGGCGCAGGAGAAGGTCGGCGACGTCGCCGCGGCGGTCGAGCGGGCCATCAGCTCGATGCGCACGATCCGCGCGGCGGGCGCCACCGACCGCGAGATCGGCGCCGTCGACGAGGAGGCGGAGGGCGCGTGGCGCATGGGCGTGCAGGTCGCGAAGATCTCGGCGCTCATCGTGCCGATCGCGGGCATCGCGATGCAGGTCTCGTTCCTCGTCGTGCTCGGCGTCGGCGGCTACCGCGTCGCGAGCGGTGCCATCACGGTCGCGAACCTGGTGTCGTTCATCCTGTTCCTGTTCATGATGATCCTGCCGCTGGGCCAGGCGTTCGGCGCGATCACCTCGGTGAACCAGGCGCTCGGTGCGCTCGGGCGCATCCAGGAGATCCTCGACCTGCCCGACGAGGACGCCTTCGATCGCGAGCTCGCCCCCGTCGCGCTGATGGTCGGCGCGGCGAACGACGGCATGCGACCGGATGCCGCGGCGATCGAGTTCGACGACGTGCACTTCGCCTACGCCGCCACGAAGCAGGACCCCGCAGACCCCGGCAACGACTCCCCCGACGAGCACCTGCCCGAGCCCGACGTGACGGATCGCCAGCACGTGCTGCGCGGCGTGAGCTTCCAGGTGCCGCGCGGGCAGCGCATCGCGCTCGTGGGTCCGTCGGGCGCCGGCAAGTCGACGATCCTCGCGCTCATCGAGCGGTTCTACGACCCGAGCGTCGGCGAGGTGCGCATGGGCGGGCTGGACCTGCGCGCGCTCGACCGCGCCGAGCTCCGCAGCCAGATCGGCTATGTCGAGCAGGACGCCCCCGTGCTCGCCGGAACCCTGCGCGACAACCTCAAGCTCGGCAGCCCCGACGCGACCGACGACGAGTGCGAGCACGTGCTGCGTGCCGTGAACCTCGGCGGCGTCCTCGACCGCGACCCGGCCGGCCTCGACGCGGCCGTGGGCGAGGACGGCATCATGCTCTCGGGCGGCGAGCGCCAGCGCCTCGCCATCGCCCGCGCGCTGCTCTCGGCGCCGCCCATCCTGCTGCTCGACGAGTCGACCTCGTCGCTCGACGGCCTGAACGAACGGCTCATGCGCGAGGCCATCGACGAGGTCGCCACCGGGCGCACGCTCGTCGTGATCGCGCACCGGCTCTCGACCGTGATCGACTCCGACCGCATCGTCGTGCTCGAGGAGGGCCGGGTGATCGGCGAAGGGACGCACGCCGAGCTCGTGGCATCCGTACCGCTCTATCGCGACCTCGCCGCGCACCAGCTGCTGGTCTGAGCCTCAGGGTTCACCCCGGGGCGGTTTGGGGGCTAGCCGGGATGGCCCGGCGCGACGCCCTCCGTAGCGTGGGAATCCGCATCCGGTTCCGGATGCCCCGAGCCCATTCCCCCCGGAGGACCATCATGACCATCGCGACCGTCACCGGCGCCCGCGACCTCTCCCGCTTCGAGGAGCTGCCCGTCGAGCTCATCGACGACCTGCCCAACGCCACCGACGCATCCTCGTCGCGCACCGGCTTCGGCGACTCCTTCGACCGCGTCCAGGCCGGCATCCAGGGCTGGCTGCGCCACTGGGAGCCGCAGCGACTGCCGGCCTTCACCCCCGTGCGCGACGAGATGCCCGAGTCCGACCGCGGACGCAGCTCGCTGCACGCCGCCGCCACCCAGGCCGACGGCGCCGTGCGCGTCACGGCGAGCGTCTACGACCCGCCCAGCCGCGACGGTGCGCCCCTCGGCTGGTCGCGCAATTGGGCGAGCGTCGCCGTGCTGCCGCCGGCCCGCGAGTCCGGCCGCCTCTACTACCGCTTCAGCGTGTCGAGCCGGCTCGTGCTCGACGGCCAGGCGGCCCTCAGCCTCGCCTCGACGAGCGTGAACTTCGGCATCGTCGCGGATGCCGCGAAGGCGAGCCCGTTCCAGGCGCCGGGCTTCGGCACGCCGATCGCGCGCCCGCTCGTGGGGGTCCAGGCCCGCGAGGACCAGGACGCGTCGGCATCGCAGGTGTTCGAGGGATCGATCGCCGTGCGGCAGGGCGACACCCCGGCGATGGCGTTCGTGATCGGCACCGACCTGCTGTTCCAGGACGGCTGGGTGCGCGTGCACGAGGGCTCGAGCACGTGGATCGGCCCCGCCGGCCCCGGTGCGACCGGCACGATCGAGTTCCGCTACGCGCCGGCCGCCATGCTGCGGCTGCTCGGCCGGCTCGACGAGCCGCATCGCGTGGCGTGACGGCCGCACCCACCCCGTTCGACGCAGCGCGCCCCGGCTAGACTCGCCGGATGGCGCGCTTCGTCGTCGTGCTGCCGCTCGTCCCGCTCGCCGCGGGCGACGAGTTCACGGTGGCGCACTGGCCGCTGCACGTGACCCTGGTGGAGCCGTTCCCGACGCCGCTCGGCGCCGAGGAGGTCGCCGCCGTGCTCGGCGGGGTCGCCGGCATCGGACACGACGCTCGCGCGATCCACGCGGGAGCCGGCGACGACGCGATGTTCGGGCGTCGCCGCGACGTGCCGGTCACGCTCGTCGTCGACGGCGGGGAGCTCGCCGCGCTGCGCACGCGCACGCTCGCGGCGCTGCGGCGCGCGGGTGTCGACGTGGAGCCGCGCCTCGACTTCCGGCCGCACGTGACCCGCAAGCAGCACGGGCGCATCCGGCCCGGCGACCGGGTCGAGCTCGCCACGGTCGCGCTCATCGACATGCGGCCGCCGCAGGGCGGCCACCACCGCCGCGTCGTCGCGGCGTGGCCGCTCGGCGTGTGACGGGTCGTCCGTCGCCGAGATTCCGCGTGCCTAGCCGGGGCCTCCGGCGCCCCACTGGCGGATCTCGGGATCGTCACGCCCACGCTCCGCTTGGCGCCTGCCCTCGTCGTCGAAGGCATCGGGCCCCTCGGTCCCCGACGATCGATCGCGCCGGATCCGCCGCGCGAGCACCACGCCGAAGACGATGAGCGCTCCTCCCAGGATGAGGACGGTCCACCACCATTCCATGGCCGCAAGCTACTCCCCGCCGAGAGTCATGGCAATCGGGCTGGGACGGGCGGTGCTCAGATGCCCTCGGCCTCCGCCTTCGCCGATTCGTCGAGGTCCTGGCGCCGCTTCTGCCACGGCCAGCGGCCCGAGATCTCGAGCTCGAGCGACCAGCTGAGGAAGGTTCGGATGAGGACGATGATGGCGAGCACCGCGACCGACTCGAGGGTCGGCGTGACGGCCACGGTCTTGATGATGTCGGCGGCCACGAGCAGTTCGAGGCCCAGCAGGATCGCCCGTCCGAGCACCCGACGGAACCGGGTGTAGACGGGACCCACGCGACGCAGGCCGCGCAGCGCCGCGTCGATGAGGGCGTACGCCACGCCGACGACGATCGCGATCACGCCGATGACGTCGACGACCTCGCCGGCCCTGGAGATGACCTCGCCGAACTCCATCGCGCTCCCCTCTGCGGCACACGCTAGCCGCGCGGAGCCGGTGGGGACGTGCGATTCCGCCGCGCGCCGCGAACGGCGCCGGGCATGCACGAGGGCCGGGCGCGCCTTCCCGTGCGCGCTCCGGCCCTCGAGTCGAGTGCTACGCCGCCTCGTGCGACAGGTGGTAGCGCAGGCTCGCGAGCTCCGCCTTCAGCGCCGCGGGCACGCGGTCGCCGAACTGGGCGAAGTACTCCTCGGTGAGGTCGCACTCGGCGAGCCACGAGTCGCGGTCGACGTCGAACAGGTGCTCGAGCGCGGCATCCGTGATCTCGAGGCCGTCGAGGTCGAGCGACCCCTGCGCCGGGAGCAGGCCGATGGGCGTCTCCACAGCGTCGGCGTCCTCCTCGATGCGGCCGACGATCCACTCGAGCACGCGCGAGTTCTCGCCGAACCCCGGCCAGAGGAACTTCCCGTCGTGGCCCTTGCGGAACCAGTTCACCTGGAAGATCTTCGGCGCGTTCGTGCCGAGGATGCGGCCCATCTTGACCCAGTGGCCCCAGTAGTCCGCCATGTTGTAGCCGCAGAACGGGAGCATCGCGAACGGGTCGCGCCGCAGCTCGCCGACGGTGCCCTCCGCGGCCGCGGTCTGCTCCGACGAGATCGTCGCGCCCATGAAGACGCCGTGCTTCCAGCTGCGGGCCTCGGCGACGAGCGGCACGTTGGTGGCGCGGCGTCCGCCGAACAGGATCGCGTCGATCGGCACGCCGTCGTGCGCGTCCCAGTCGTCGGAGATCTGCGGGCACTGCGCGGCAGCGACCGTGAAGCGCGAGTTCGGGTGCGCGGCGGGGCGGCCGGACTCGGGCGTCCACGGGTTGCCCTCCCAGTCGGTGAGGTGCGCCGGCGGGGTGTCGGTGAGGCCCTCCCACCACACGTCGCCGTCGGGGCGCAGCGCCACGTTCGTGAAGATCGTGTTGCCCCACAGGGTCTGCACCGCCGTCGGGTTCGTCGACTCGCCCGTGCCGGGCGCGACGCCGAAGAAGCCCGCTTCGGGGTTGATCGCGTAGAGGCGGCCGTCGTCGCCGGGGCGCATCCAGGCGATGTCGTCGCCGATGGTCTCGACCGACCAGCCCGGGATCGTCGGCTGCAGCATCGCGAGGTTCGTCTTGCCGCAGGCCGACGGGAACGCCGCGGCCACGTGGTAGACCTTGCCCTGCGGCGACGTGATCTTGATGAGCAGCATGTGCTCCGCGAGCCAGCCCTCGTCGCGGGCCATGACGCTCGCGATGCGCAGCGCGAAGCACTTCTTGGCGAGCAGGGCGTTGCCGCCGTAGCCCGAGCCGTACGACCAGATCTCGCGCGAGTCGGGGAACTGCACGATGTACTTCGTGTCGCTGCACGGCCAGTCGACCTCGGCGCGGCGGTGGCCGACGCCGTCGACGAGCGGGTAGCCGACCGAGTGCACGGTGCGCACCCAGGGCTCGCCGGCCTCGATGAGGCGGTACACCTGCTCGCCCATGCGGGTCATGATGCCCATGGAGAGCACGACGTAGGGCGAGTCGGTGATCTCGACGCCGAGCTGCGAGATGGGGCCGCCGAGCGGGCCCATCGAGAACGGCACGACGTACAGCGTGCGGCCCTTCATCGAGCCGTCGAAGACCTCGGTGAGCTCCGCGCGCATCTCGCGAGGGTCGCGCCAGTTGTTCGTGGGACCGGCGTCCTCCTCGTAGGTCGAGCAGATGAACGTGCGGTCCTCCACCCGCGCGACGTCCGACGGGTCGGTGCGCGCGAGGTAGCTGTTGGGACGCCACTCGGGGTTCAGCTTGGTGAGCTTGCCCTCGGCCACGAGCTGCTTCGTCAGCAGGTCGGCCTCGTGCTTCGAGCCGTCGCACCAGACGATCTCGTCGGGCTTGGTGAGGGCGGCGATCTCCGCGACCCAGGCGTTGAGCGCGGGATCGGTGGTGCCGCGTCGTGCGCGGTCGTCGTCGGCGGTGGTGTCGGTGCCGATGGAGAACTCGGAGATCGTCATCTTCGTTCCTTTCCAGGGTCCCGACCAGCCGGCCGGATCAGTTCGTACTTCAAGGATGCGCCGGATTGTGACGTCTGTTCGGCCATAAGTCGTGTTAAGAATCATCGATCTTTCGCTATTCTTAAGGCATGAGAGCCGGCTCCCCTGACCTCGCCACCCTCGGCCAGCGCATCCGACACTTCCGCGGCGAGCGCGGCCTGACCCTCGACCAGCTGGGCGAGGCGGTCGGCCTCGCGGGCAGCCAGCTCTCGCTCATCGAGAACGGCAAGCGCGAGCCCAAGCTCTCGACGCTCGACGCCCTCGCGGGCGCCCTCGACGTCGAGCTCGCGGACCTCCTGGCCCGTGAGGCGCCGAGCCGGCGCGCCGCCCTCGAGCTCGAGCTCGGGCGCGCGCAGTCGAGCCCGCTGTACGCGACCCTCGGGCTGCCGGCGATCAGACCCGGCCGAGGCATCAGCGACGAGACGCTCGAGTCGATCGTCGGGCTGCACCGCGAGCTGCAGCGACGTGCGAGCGAGGCCATCGCGACGCCCGAGGAGGCGCGGCGTGCGAACACCGACCTGCGCGAGCGCATGCGCGCGCAGGACAACCACCTGCCCGACATCGAGCAGCTCGCCGAAGAGCAGGTGCGCGCCTCGGGCCACCGCACGGGCGCGCTCACGCACCGAGAGGTCAGCATGATGGCCGAGCGGCTCGGGTTCCAGCTCATCTACGTGAGCGACCTCCCCGACTCCACGCGGTCGATCACCGACCTCGCGAACGGCCGCATCTACCTGCCGCCCGCGTCGATCCCCGGCGGGCACGGCCTGCGCTCGATGGCGCTGCAGGCCATGGCGCACCGCCTTCTCGGGCACACGCCGCCGGCGAGCTACGACGAGTTCCTCTGGCAGCGGCTCGAGATCAACTACTTCGCGGCCGCCTGCCTGATGCCGCAGGAGGCATCCGTCGCGTTCCTGCAGCAGGCGAAGAAGGAGAAGCGGCTCGCGATCGAGGACTTCCGCGACGCGTTCGGGGTGACGCACGAGGCCGCGGCGCTGCGGTTCACGAACCTCGCCACGAGCCACCTCGACATGACGCTGCACTTCCTGCGCGTGAACGGCGACGGCGCCCTGCTGAAGGGCTACGAGAACGACGGGCTGCCCCTCCCGACGGACGTCACGGGCTCGATCGAGGGACAGTGGGTCTGCAAGAAGTGGAGCGCCCGCACCGCGTTCGAGCAGACCAACCGCACGACCGAGAACTACCAGTACACCGACACGCCGGCCGGCACCTACTGGTGCGCGACCCAGACCGGGCGCACGGATGCCGCGGAGTTCTCGATCACGGTCGGCGTGCCGTTCGCGCAGGCGAAGTGGTTCCGCGGGCGCGAGACCACCGTGCGGGTGAACTCGACCTGCCCCGACGATGCGTGCTGCCGCCGGGCTCCCGACGGACTCGCCGAACGGTGGGCCGGCCACGCCTGGCCCAGCGCGCGCCTGCACGCGCACGTGCTCTCGCCGCTGCCCTCGGGCACGTTCCCGGGCGTCGACGACGCCGAGGTGTACGAGTTCCTCGAGGCCCACGCCGACCAGTGACCCGGCGGATGCCGCGCCGCCGTGGCATCCGTGGCGCAGCATCCGTCACGTCATCGTGTCCCTTGCAATAGTGTGTGGCACACAGTATCGTGTCGGACATGGGCACCGATGAGACGACCGCCGGCCACCTGCAGGAACTCCGCCGCGGCACCGTGGTGCTCGCGTGCCTGATCCGGCTGCGCACGCCCGACTACGGGTACGCGCTGCTCGAGTCGCTCGACGAGCTCGGCATCATGGTCGACGCGAACACCCTCTACCCGCTTCTGCGCCGACTCGAGAAGCAGGGGCTCCTCACGAGCGAGTGGAACACCGACGAGGCCCGGCCCCGCAAGTTCTACCGCACGAGCGACGCCGGCGAGCGACTCGCCGGCGCGCTCATGACCGACTGGCACCGCATCGACGACGCGCTTTCACGCCTCGACCTGGGAGATGAACGATGACCACCCTGACCGACCGCTACGTGTGGGCCGCGGCCCGCAGCCTGCCCGAGGCGCAGCGCGCCGAGTTCGCGAAAGAGCTCCGCGAGCGCATCGGCGACGTGATCGACGCGAACGTCGAGCGTGGCGCCGCGCCGGCCGACGCCGAGCACGCGGCTCTCGTCGAGCTCGGCGACCCGCTCGCCCTCGCCGCGAGCTACGTCGACCGGCCGCTGCAGCTCATCGGTCCCAAGTACTACCTGATGTGGTGGCGGCTGCTGAAGCTGCTGCTGGCCATCGTCGTGCCGCTCGCGGCGGCGGGCGTGCTGCTCGGACAGGTGGTCGCGGGTGCCGAGATCGGCGAGATGGTCGCCACGACGGTCTCGACCGCGATCCAGGTCTTCGTGAACCTCTGCTTCTGGGTGACGCTGGTGTTCGCGCTGCTCGAACGCAACGCGGGCCCGGCGATGCCCACCACGACGTGGACGCCCGAGCAGCTGCCGCACCCGCGCGACGACGCCCGCGCCGGACGGCTCGGCGACCTCATCGCCTCGCTCGTGTTCCTCGCCCTCTTCGCGGTGCTGATCGTCTGGCAGCAGTTCGGCGTCGTCTGGATCGGCGGCGAGCGCCAGCCGATCCCGGTGCTCGACCCCGCCCTGTGGTCGTTCTGGATCCCCTGGTTCCTCGTCCTGCTCGTGCTCGAGGCGGTCTTCGCGATCGTCATCTACCTGCGCGGCTGGACCTGGACGATGGCCGGACTCAACGTGCTGCTGAACGCCGCATTCGCGATCCCCGCCGTCTGGCTGTTCGTGACCGGGCAGCTGTTCGCCCCCGAGTTCGTCGAGGCGATCGGCTGGCCGTGGGGCGAGGGCAGCGACGTCACCGCCGCCGTGCTGCTCATCGTCGTCATCGGCGTGACGGTGTGGGACGTCGTCGACGGGTTCATCAAGGCCGCGCGCAACCGCGGCGGGTCGGCGCTCGGCGGGTACTGACGCGCCGCGACGGCGCCCGGCGATCCGGATGCGGCTACTTCGGCTGCATCCGGATCGCGCCGTCGAGGCGGATGACCTCCCCGTTGAGCATCGGGTTCGCGATGATCGACCGCACGAGCGACGCGTACTCGGTCGGATGCCCCAGGCGCGACGGATGCGGCACCTGCGATTCGAGCGAGGCGCGCACCTCATCGGTCATGCCGGCCATCATGGGCGTCTCGAAGATGCCCGGCGCGATGGTCACGACGCGGATGAGGAGCTTCGACAGGTCGCGCGCGATCGGCAGGGTCATGCCGGCGACCGCGGCCTTCGACGCCGAGTAGGCGGCCTGGCCGATCTGGCCGTCGAACGCCGCGACCGACGCCGTGCTCACGATGACGCCCCGCTCGGCCGTCGCCGGGCCGCCGGGCACCGACGCCTCCACGGGCTCGGTCGCGGCCATCGCCGCCGCGGCGAGCCGGGTCACGTTGAACGTGCCGACGAGGTTCACGCGGATCGTGCGCTCGAAGGCGTCGAGCGGCGCGGGTCCATCGCGCCCGACGGTGCGATTCGCGGTCACGATCCCGGCGCAGTTCACGGCGACGCGCAACGGCGCGAGGGCGGATGCCGCGTCGACCGCCGCCTGCACCTCGGCCTCGTTCGCGACGTCGGCCGCGACGAACCGGGCGCGCTCGCCCAGCTCGGCCGCGGCCTCCTCGCCGCGCGGGCCGGGCAGGTCGACGAGCACGACGGATGCCCCGCCGTCGACGAGCGCGCGCGCGGTTGCGCGCCCGAGGCCCGATGCCCCGCCGGTGACGATCGCGGATGCCCCGCTGAGTTCCATGTGCGTCCTTTCGGGAGTCCGCTCGCTGCGCGAGCGCCGGTGTGTGCCCGCCTCTCCGCCCGCTTCCACGGGCTCAGCGAGCGGTGGGTCAGATGCGCTCGATGATCGTGGCGTTCGCCATGCCGCCGCCCTCGCACATGGTCTGCAGGCCGTAGCGTCCGCCCGTCGCCTCGAGCTGGCTCACGAGCGTCGTGAGCAGGCGCGTGCCGCTCGAGCCGAGCGCGTGGCCGAGGGCGATGGCGCCGCCGCGGGGGTTGAGCTTCGCGGCATCCGCCCCCGTGTCGGCGAGCCACGCGAGCGGCACGGACGCGAACGCCTCGTTCACCTCGTAGGCGTCGATGTCGTCGTGCGTCAGCCCGGCGCGCGCGAGCACCTGCGCCGGCGCCGGGCTGACGCCCCTGAGCATGTAGAGCGGGTCGCTGCCGACCACGGTGAACGAGCGGAACCGCGCGCGCGGCTCGAGCCCCAGCTGCTCGGCGGCCTCGGCGCTCATGATGAGCGCCGCCGAGGCCCCGTCGGTGAGCGGCGACGAGTTGCCCGGCGTGATCCGCCAGTCGAGCTCGGGGAACCGCTCGGCGAGCGCGTCGGTGCGGAAGGCCGGGTTGAGCCCGGCGAGCGACTCGACCGAGGTCGACGGGCGCACGGTCTCGTCGACGAGGGCGTCGACGCCCGGCACCGGCACCACCTCGGTGGCGAAGGCTCCGGATGCCCCGGCCTCGGCCGCCAGGCGGTGCGACCGTGCGGCGAACGCGTCGAGCTCCTCGCGCGAGAAGCCCCACTTCGCGGCGATGAGCTCGGCCGACACGCCCTGGTTCACGAGCCCCTCGGGGTACCGCGCGCGCAGGCGTGGGCCGTAGGGGTCGGCGCCGGCCGCGCTCGATCCGAGCGGGACGCGGCTCATCGACTCGACGCCGCACGCGATGACGATGTCGGCCTGGCCGGCGAGGACCGCCTGCGCGGCGAACGTCGCGGCCTGCTGGCTCGATCCGCACTGCCGGTCGAGGGTCGTGCCGGGCACGGTCTCGGGGAAGCCCGCGGCGAGCACGGCGTTGCGCGTGATGTTGTAGCTCTGCTCGGCGACCTGGCTGACGCATCCGCCGATCACGTCGTCGACGATGCCGGGGTCGAGGTCGTTCCGCGACACGAGCGCGTCGAGCACGCCGGCGAGCAGGTCGACGGGGTGCACGCCCGAGAGGATGCCGCCGGGCTTGCCGCGCCCGACCGGGGTGCGGATGACGTCGACGATGACGGCTTCGGTGCTCATGTGATCAGCCTACGTGCGGCCGACGGCTGAGCGGCCGGCTACTCGACCACCGAGGCGGACACCAGCTCGCGCTCGACCAGCACGGGCTCGCGCTCGGGGAGCACGAGCGGGTGCGTGCCCGCCATGGCCTCGATCACGCGCACGACCTGGCAGCTGTAGCCGTACTCGTTGTCGTACCAGACGTACAGCACCGCGTCGGTGCCGTCGGCGATCGTGGCGAGCCCGTCGACGATGCCGGCCCGGTTCGATCCGACGAAGTCGGTCGACACGACCTCGGGCGACTCGATGTAGTCGACCTGCTGGCGCAGCGGCGACGTGAGCGACACCTGGCGCAGGTAGCGGTTGAGCTCGGCCTTGTCGGTCGGGCGTTCGAGCTGCAGGTTGAGGATCGCGAGCGACACGTCGGGCGTGGGCACGCGGATCGCGCTGCCCGTCAGCCTGCCCGCGAACTCGGGCAGCGCCTTCGCGACGGCCTTCGCCGCCCCGGTCTCGGTGATGACCATGTTCAGCGCGGCCGAGCGGCCGCGGCGGTCGCCCGCGTGGAAGTTGTCGATGAGGTTCTGGTCGTTCGTGAACGAGTGCACCGTCTCGACGTGGCCGCGCACGACGCCGTACGCGTCGTTCACCGCCTTCAGCACGGGGGTGATCGCGTTGGTGGTGCAGGATGCCGCGGAGAGGATGCGGTCGGACGGCGCGATGTCGCCGTGATTGATGCCGTGCACGATGTTCTTGATCGCGCCCTTGCCGGGTGCCGTGAGCAGCACGCGCGCGACGCCCTTCGACTGCAGGTGCTGCGCGAGGCCCTCGGCGTCGCGCCAGCGGCCCGTGTTGTCGACGACGATGGCGTCGCGGATGCCGTAGGCCGTGTAGTCGATCGTCGCCGGGTCGTTCGAGTAGATGACCTGGATGAGCGTGCCGTTCGCGAGGATCGTGTTGCGCTGCTCGTCGACCTCGATCGTGCCCGCGAACGGGCCGTGCACCGAGTCGCGGCGCAGCAGGCTGGCGCGCTTCACGAGGTCGTTCGCCGAGCCCTTGCGCACGACGATCGCCCGCAGCCGCAGGCCCTGGCCGCCGCCCGTGTGGGCGATGAGGATGCGGGCGAGGAGGCGTCCGATCCGGCCGAAGCCGTACAGCACGACGTCGGTGCCGGCCGGCTCGTCGTCGCCGGCGGAGACGAGCACGGGGGCGAGCTCGACGCGCAGGAAGTCGACGAGCGGCATCCGCTCGCCCGACTCGCGGTAGCGCGCGACGAGCCGCGCGACGTCGATCGAGGCCGGGCCGGGGCGCAGCTCCCGCAGGGCCTCGAGCACCCGCATGGTATCGGCGAGCGGCAGCTCCTCGTCACCGGCCTGGCGTGCGAAGCGGTGGGCCTTCAGCAGCTCGATCGCCGAGCGGTTGATGAGGCGCCGGCCGTGGATCGAGGTCACCACCCCGTGGTCCCGGTAGAGGCCGCCGACGAGCGGGATCATCCGCTCGGCGAGCTCCTCCCTGGCGATCCATTCGGTGCGTCGGGCGTCGAACTCGTGGCTCACGTCGTTCCTCTCCGGCTCGCGCGCGTGGCGTCGTCGCCGTGGGTCATGCTCGGGCCGTACGCGCGGGTGGGCAGCGCCGACCGTCGGTGTTCCGGGGGGATGCCTCGATCATAGGCGCACCCGCCTGAACTCGCGGTGTACGCGATGGCGCATGGCATCTTCCGGCATGGCCACGAGGGCCAGCGGATGCCGCGGTCAGCCGACCGGCGTCTCCTCGTCGTCGACGAACCGGATGTCGTACGCGGCGACGCGCTGCGGCACGCCCTCGAAGACGGCGGCGCGGGCGTCGGACGCCAGGTACGCCTCCTCGAGGCGCAGGAACGCCTGCTGGTCGCCGGGCGTGCTCACGGCCCAGACGAACTCGTTCGACGCCCGCAGGCCGTAGGCGAACTCGATCGTGAACCCCGCGGGCGGGCGCACGGCGGGCATCGCGCCACGCCACCACTCGACGAACGCGTCGTACTCCCCGTCGACGAGCGTGTACCTGCGCAGCTGGGTCGTCTTCACCCGACCCATTCTGCACCGAGCGGCGGATTCCGTATCGCATGCGCGACACTCTGGGAAACCCCTCGACAGGACGGCCGAACTGTGGTCGAGTGACGCCAGAGGCGCTCACCGTCGCCCGGCCAGGTGCGAGGGCATGCTCGCCCAATCCCGAAGGGAAGGAAGCTCCATGAACATCCTCCTGATCATCGTCGCCATCATCGCCATCATCCTGCTGTTCACCGGCGGCTTCGTGCAGTCGCTGAACTTCCTGCTGTGGGTGGGCATCGTCCTGCTCGTGATCGCAGTGATCGTGTGGCTGGTGCGGATGCTCAGCAACCGCCGAGCCTGACCCGAAGCGCCACGCCTGGACGGGCCGTATACTCGTCCCGTCCAGGCGCCTGCGCGCCGGTGCTCGAAAAATGGGCACGAAGCCGGCCCCGTGCGGCGGCCGCGCGAGACACATACGGAACCCCGCATCCGTCATCGTCTCGAAGGACCCGCCATGGCCTCCGTCTCCGCGCACGTCGCCCACGCCGTCTCCGCCCACGTCGACCACGTCTTCGGCCTCATGGGCAACGGCAACGCCGCGTTCCTCGACGCCCTCCACGACACCCCGGTCGCCTATGCCGCCGTGCGGCACGAACAGGGCGCCGTCGTCGCCGCGGACGCGTACTTCCGCGCGTCGGGCCGGCTCGCCGTCGCGACCGCCACCTACGGCGCCGGCTTCACGAACACGCTGACCGCGCTCGCCGAGGCCGTGCAGGCGAAGGTGCCGCTCGTGCTCGTCGTCGGCGACGAGCCGACATCGGGTCCGCGCCCGTGGGGCGTCGACCAGATCGCGCTCGCCTCGGCCGTCGGCGCGCGCACGTACACGGTGGGCCGCACGGATGCCGCGGCCACGACGGTCATCGCGATCGAGCACGCCCTCGCGTACCGCGTGCCGACCGTGCTCGCGATCCCCTACGACGTCGGTGCGCGCGACGCGGGCGACCTCCCCGAGATCCCGTCACCCGTCCTGCCGCCGGCCGTCACCCCGGCCGGCGCGTTCGGCACCCAGGCGGTCGCCGGCCTCGCGCGCACGCTCGCCGGAGCGGAGCGCCCGTTCCTCCTCGCCGGCAGGGGCGCTTGGGTGGCCGACGCCGGCCGGGCGCTCGGCGACCTCGCCGACGCCACGGGCGCGATCACCGCGTCGACGGCGCTCGGCCGCGGCGTCTTCCCCGACGCGCGCTACGACCTCGGCGTGACGGGCGGCTTCGGCGCCGAGGGCGCGATGGCGCTCGTGCGCGAGGCCGACGTCGCGGTGGTCTTCGGGGCTTCGCTCAACCAGTTCACGATGCGCTTCGGCGACCTCTTCGCGCCCGGCACCCGCGTGGTGCAGGTCGACGTTGCGCCCGCGGCGACGCATCCGCACGTCGGCGGCTACGTGCGAGGCGACGCGGGTGTGGTGGCCCGAGCGCTCGTGCACGAGCTGGCCGCGCTCGACGCGACGCCGTCGGGATGGCGCGAGTCGATCGACCTGGCTCCGCTCCGGGCGCACGACCCGGGCACGGGCGTCGTCGCGGCCGACGGGCGGCTCGACCCGCGCACCGTTGCGGCGCGCATCGGAGAGCTGCTGCCCGACGACCGCGTCGTCGTGTCCGACGGCGGGCACTTCATCGGCTGGGCCAACATGTACTGGCCGGTCGCGTCCCCCGACCGGATGCTCATGGTCGGCACGGCGTTCCAGTCGATCGGCCTCGGCTTCCCGAGCGTCGCGGGCGCCGCGGCGGCGAAGCCCGACGCGACGGTCGTGCTCACGACGGGCGACGGCGGCGGCCTGATGGCGCTCGCCGACCTCGAGACGGCCGTGCGAGCGGCGGGCGGACGCGGCGTCGCCGTCGTGTGGAACGACGCGGCCTACGGCGCCGAGGTGCACCTCTACGGGCTGCAGGGCTACGCCGAGCCGCCCATGCGCATCCCCGAGGTCGATTTCGCGGCGCTCGGAGCAGCCGTCGGCGCCGAGGGCGTGGTCGTGCGCGAGCTCGCCGACCTCGACCGCCTCGGCGCCTGGGCGGCGGAACCCGTCGACGAGCGCCGGTTCCTGGTGCTCGACTGCCGCATCTCGGGCTCGGTCATCGCGCCGTACCAGCACGAGATCATCGCGGTGAACACCCGCTGAGCCGCATTCGAGCGGATGCCGCGACACGACGCCCACGGATCGTATACGATCGCAGCAGCGTCGTCAGCGGCATCCGACGACGCCCGCGGCGGCTGCGCCCGGCGGCAGCACCGCCGCATCCGACACCACCGCAACCGACAGCAGCAGCATCCGACGACGAAGTGGAGCGCACGTGCTCGACCCATCGCAGATCGCGACGATCGCCGACGAGCTCGCCGACGCCGACCGGACCCGCACGACAGTGCCCCTGCTCACCGCCCGGAACCCCGGCATGACCGTCGAGGACGCGTACGCCGTGCAGCGCGAGTGGGCCGAGCGCGGCGTCGCCGCCGGCCGCCGCGTCGTCGGCCGCAAGATCGGCCTGACCTCGAAGGTCATGCAGGCCGCCACGGGCATCACCGAGCCCGACTACGGCGTGATCTTCGACGACATGGTCATCGAGTCCGGGGCATCCGTGGAGTTCGACCGGTTCTCGAACGTGCGCATCGAGGTCGAGCTCGCGTTCGTGCTGCGCGACCGGATCGAGGGGCCGGGCACGACGATCTTCGACGTGCTCGATGCGACCGCCTACGTCGTGCCGGCACTCGAGATCCTGAACTCGCACGTCGAGCTCGAGGGTCGCACGATCGTCGACACGATCTCCGACAACGCGGCGATGGGCGCGATGGTCGTGGGCGGCCGGCCCGTGAAGCCCGAGGCGGTCGACCTGCGCTGGGTCTCGGCGCTGCTGTCGCGCAACCAGGTGATCGAGGAGTCGGGCGTCGCCGCGGCCGTGCTCGGGCACCCCGCCATGGGCGTCGCCTGGCTCGCGAACAAGCTCGCGCAGCACGGGCAGGCGCTCGAGGCCGGCGAGATCATCCTCGCGGGCTCGTTCACGCGGCCGATGTGGGTGCACCGCGGCGACACGGTGCACGCGGACTACCGCGAGTTGGGAACGGTGACATGCCGGTTCGAATGACCCTCCCGCCGACGCTCGCCGAGCGGATCGCGGCATCCGATCGCCCGCTCGCCGGCATGTGGGTGTGCTCGGGCAGCGCGCTGAACGCCGAGATCGCAGCCGGCAGCGGCCTCGACGTCGTGCTCATCGATGCCGAGCACTCCCCCAACGGGCCCGAGTCGATCCTGGCGCAGCTGCAGGCGGTCGCCGCCTACCCCGTCGCCCCGCTCGTGCGCCCGCCGTTCGGCGACGCGGTCGTGATCAAGCAGTACCTCGACCTCGGCGTGCAGAACCTCCTCATCCCCATGGTCGACTCCCCCGAGCAGGCCGCCGAGCTCGTGCGAGCGGTCCGCTATCCGCCCGAGGGCGTGCGCGGCGTGGGCAGCGCGCTCGCGCGCTCGGCGCGCTGGAGCCGGGTGCCGGGCTACCTCGCCGCCGCAGCGTCGACCGTGTCGCTCTTCGTCCAGGTCGAGTCGCGGGCCGCCGTCGAGCGCGTCACCGAGATCGCGGCCGTCGACGGCGTCGACGGGATCCTCGTCGGGCCCGCCGACCTGGCCGCGTCGATGGGATTCCTCGGCCGGCAGGACCACCCCGAGGTCGTCGACGCGGTGCTGCACGCGATCCGCGTGGGCATCGAGCTCGGCGTGCCCGTCGGGGTCAACGCGTTCGCTCCCGATGCCGCGGACCGCTATCTCGAGGCCGGCGCCTCGCTCGTGCTGGTGGGCGCCGACGTGCAGCTGCTCGCGCGGGCGTCGGAGGCCCTCGCCGACCGCTTCATCGGCGACGGGGGCGCTGCGGTCCGCTCCGAGTACTGAGCGCCCGCGCTCGACGCGCTTCCAGGGTGCGACCAGATCGTATATGATTTCGGATATCGACAGACGAGGACGTCCATGAGCACCGCCATCCCCGGTATCGCCACCCCCGGCAAGGTCATCGCCGTGCACCTGAACTACCCGTCCCGCGCCGCGCAGCGCGGTCGCACGCCCGCCCAGCCCAGCTACTTCCTGAAGCCGTCGTCGTCGCTGGCCGCCTCGGGCTCCACGCTCGAACGCCCGGCGGGCACCGAGCTCCTCGCGTTCGAGGGCGAGATCGCGCTCGTCATCGGCGAGCCCGCGCGCCGGGTCTCCCCCGACGACGGCTGGCGGCACGTCGCGGCCGTCACGGCCGCCAACGACTTCGGCCTCTACGACCTGCGCGCCGCCGACAAGGGGTCGAACGTGCGCTCCAAGGGCGGCGACGGGTTCACGCCGCTCGGTCCACGGCTCATCGACGCGGCATCCGTCGACCCCGCCCGCCTGCGCGTGCGCACCTGGGTCGACGGCCGGCTCGTGCAGGAGGACACGAGCGACACGCTGCTCTTCCCGTTCGGCCGGTTGGTGGCCGACCTCTCGCAGCTCATGACGCTCGAGCGCGGCGACGTGATCCTCACCGGCACGCCCGCGGGGTCGTCGGTGGTCGCGCCGGGCGCCGTCGTCGAGGTCGAGGTCGACGCGCCCGATACCGAGGGCGCGCCGAGCTCCGGGCGCCTCGTGACGACGATCACCGACGGCACCGTCCCCTTCGGCGACTTCGGGTCGCGGCCCGAGGTCGACGACCGCCAGCGCATCGAGGCCTGGGGCGACGCCGAGTCGGCCGGCCTGGCCGAATCGTCGACGGATGCCGCCGAGCCCGCGTTCGAGCTCACCGACGAGCTGCGCGCGCTGCTCTCCTCGGTCGGCACCGCGACGCTCAGCGTGCAGCTCCGCAAGCGCGGCTACACCGACGTGTTCCTCGAGGGCGTGCACGCCGACCGCGCCGGCGCCCGAGTGGTGGGACGCGCCCGCACGCTGCGGTTCATCCCGTTCCGGCCCGACCTGTTCGCCCGCAAGGGCGGCGGCTACAACGCGCAGAAGGTCGCGTTCGACACCGTCGGCCCCGGCGAGGTGCTCGTCATCGACGCCCGAGGCGAGCGCGGCACCGGCACCGTCGGCGACGTGCTCGCGCTCCGCGCCCAGGTGCGCGGCGCGGCCGGCATCGTCACCGACGGCGGCACGCGCGACTTCGACGTGGTGGCGGCCATGGACATCCCGACGTTCTCGCAGGGGCCGCACCCGTCGGTGCTCGGCCGTCGGCACGTGCCGTGGGAGGTCGA
This sequence comes from uncultured Agromyces sp., assembly GCA_965652625.1. Lineage (GTDB taxonomy): Bacteria > Actinomycetota > Actinomycetes > Actinomycetales > Microbacteriaceae > Agromyces. The sequence goes on along the minus strand of CBFGWW010000032.1, from coordinate 1,468 downwards.
CGTCGCGATCTCGTGCGGCGGCGCGGCCGTCGAGCCGGGCGACGTGATCGTGGGCGACGGCGACGGCGTCATCGTGATCCCGCCGGTCCTCGCGTGGGAGGTCGCCCGAGAGGCGGCCGCCCAGGAGGCCGAGGACGAGTGGGTCGCGACGCAGGTGGCGGCCGGGGCATCCGTCGACGGCCTCTTCCCCATGAACGCCGAGTGGCGGGCGCGGTACGAGGCCGCCCGTCGACAGGCTCGGGGACCGGCGGCGAGATGACCGCCGAGAGCAAGTCGCAGCTCGCGTACCGATTCATCCGCGAGCGCATCGACGACGGACGCTACGTGCCCGGATACCGCCTCGTGCTCGGCGGGATCGCGAAGGAGCTCGACGTCTCGGTCGTGCCGGTGCGCGAGGCGATCCGCCGCCTCGAGGCCGAGGGACTCGTGACGTTCGAGCGCAACGTCGGCGCGCAGGTCGCGCTGATCAAGGAGACCGAGTACCTGCACACCATGCAGACCCTCTCGCTCGTCGAGGGCGCCGCCACCGCGCTGTCGGCGCCGTACCTCACGCCCGAGCACCTGCGTCGCGCCCGCGACGTCAACGAGCGGATGCGTCGCACGCTCGACGACTTCGACCCGCACCGGTTCACCGAGCTCAACCTCGAGTTCCACGCGGTGCTGTTCGAGGAGTGCCCGAACCCGCACATCCTCGACCTCGTGCATCGCGGCTGGAACCGGATGCGCATGCTGCGCGACTCCTCGTTCAGCTTCGTGCCCGGCCGCGCGCGCGAGTCCGTCGACGAGCACGACCGCATCGTCGACCTCGTCGAGCAGGGCGCCGACCCGCTCGAGATCGAGCTCGCGGCGCGGCGCCACCGCACTGCCACGCTCGACGCGATGCTCGCCTACCAGGCCTCCCACAAGCACCCGACCCCGGCGGCCGGCTCCGCACGATGAGAGAGACCACGATGACGCACCACATCCCCGAGGGGCTGCCCGACCGCATCCGCCACTACATCGACGGCGAGTTCGTCGACTCGATCGGCGGCGAGGTGTTCGACGTGCTCGACCCGGTCACGAACGAGCCCTACGTGCAGGCCGCGGCCGGACAGCAGGCCGACGTCGACCGCGCGGTGGCCGCCGCCCGCCGCGCCTTCACCGACGGACCGTGGCCGCGCATGCTCCCCCGCGCCCGCGCGCGGGTGCTGCACCGCATCGCCGACCTCGTGGAGGCGCAGGACGCCCGGCTCGCCGAGCTCGAGACCTTCGACACGGGCCTGCCGATCACGCAGGCGCTCGGCCAGGCGCAGCGCGCGGCCGAGAACTTCCGGTTCTTCGCCGACCTGATCGTCGCCCAGCGCGACGACACCTACAAGGTGCCCGGCCGCCAGGTGAACTACGTGAACCGCAAGCCGATCGGCGTCGCGGGCCTCATCACGCCGTGGAACACCCCGTTCATGCTCGAGTCGTGGAAGCTCGCCCCCGC
>CBFGWW010000031.1:0-20462 GCA_965652625.1 uncultured Agromyces sp. | reverse complement strand
CCGGGCGAGTCTGAGCCTCGCCCCGCCTCGACGGATGCCCCGGCCGCACGCGCGCGGCACGGGGCATCCGTCGCTCAGCCCTTCGGGATCGTGCGCCGCGAGAGCAGCGCCGCGACGAAGAAGCAGAGGGCGCCGAGCGCGGTGCCGGCGTTCGCCCAGATCTCGTTGACCAGCGTGCCGGTGTCGGGGATCACGTAGGCGCCCACCGCCGAGACGCCGAACGCCACCGACCCGGCCATGTTCAGCCAGGTGCCGTGCCACGTGCGCGCATCGGTGTCCCAGAGCTGCCCGCGGTCCTTCGTCGCGACGATCGCGAGCGTGCTCGCCACGAGGAACGCGATCGAGCCCCACGCGTCGGGGCGCCAGCCGATGCCCACCGCGTCGGGCCGGGCGATGGCCGCGGCGAGCGCGGCGCCCGTCGAGATGTTGAAGAGGAGCGTGCCGGCGAACTGGACGGCGGCGGCCCACCAGTCCGCCCGGTCGGCGCGGTTCATCTTCGCGTGCGGCGCGACGCGCCCGCTCAGGCTGAGCTGGATGAACGCGGCGAGCGTGAAGAAGATCGACCCGATGAAGAAGGTGAGGTTCGCACCCACGACGCCGACCCCGTCCGCGTACCACGGCAGCGCGCCGACGAAGAAGCACAGCGAGCCGACCGCGAAGCCCCAGGCCTCCCGGCGCAGCCGTCGCACGGTCGTCACGGGATGCCGCGTGGCCCTGCCCGCGGCATCCGCTGCATTCGCGTTCGCTGCGTCGCGCTCGCCCACCGCGCCTCCGTCGCTCGTCGAGCCCGCGTCGCTCATCGGACCTCCGCGATCAGTGGTGGAAGGTCGGACCGATGCCCGGTTGCGGCATCGGCTGCTCGAGCGCGTCGAGGTACGCGGTCTCGGCCCTGACATCGCGCAGCAGGTCCTGTGCGAGGTCGCGGCTCAGGCCGTTGCGGCACACGATGCGCATGACGGTCTGATCGGCGAGGTCGCCCGACAGCGGGTACGCCGGCACCAGCCAGCCCCGGATGCGCAGGCGCTCGGAGAGGTGGTAGAGGGTCCACTTGTCGGTGTGCCCCGGCTTCAGCCGCCACGCGAACACCGGGATGTCGGTGCCGTCGGTCAGCAGCTCGAACGCGTCGATCTCGCCGATGCCGTGCGAGAGGTAGCGTGCGACGTCCTGCGAGGCCTGCTGGATCGAGGTGTAGCCGTCGCGGCCGAGCCGCAGGAACCGGTAGTACTGCAGCAGCACCTGCGCGCCCGGGCGTGAGAAGTTCAGGGCGAAGGTCGGCATCTCGCCGCCGAGGTAGCTGACGCGGAAGATCAGGTCCTCGGGGAGCGCGGCGGTGCTGCGCCAGACCACCCAGCCGACGCCGGGGTAGACGAGCCCGTACTTGTGGCCCGACGTGTTGATGGACTGCACGCGCTTCACGCGGAAGTCCCACTCGAGGTCGGGCTGCAGGAAGGGCGCGACCATGGCGCCGGATGCCCCGTCGATGTGCATCGGGATGTCGAGGCCGGTCTTCGCCTGGATCTCGTCGAGCTTCGCGGCGACCTTCGTGACCGGCTCGTATGCACCCGTGTAGGTCACGCCCATGAGCACGACCACGCCGATGGTGTTCTCGTCGACGACGTCCTCGAGCCCCGTGCCGTCCATGAGCGGGTGCTCCTCGGTGGTCGGGATGAACCGCATCTCGACGTCGAAGTAGTTGCAGAACTTCTCCCAGCAGACCTGCACGGCGGAGCTCATGATGAGGTTCGGCTTGTCGGTGGGCTTGCCGGCGGCCTTGCGCGCGTGCTGCCAGCGCCGCTTCAGGGCGAGGCCGCCGAGCATGCAGGCCTCGGATGACCCGATGGTCGAGGTGCCGATCACGTCCTCGCGGTCGGGCGCGTTCCACAGGTCGGCGAGGATGCGCCAGCAGTACTCCTCGATCGCGGCGGTCGCGGGGTACTCGTCCTTGTCGATCATGTTCTTGTCGAACGCGTCCTTGTACAGGCGGTCGGCGTGCTCGTCCATCCACGTCCCGACGAACGTCGCGAGGTTCAGCCGGGCGTTGCCGTCGAGCATCGTCTCGTCGCGCACGATGCGGTACGCGGTGTCGGGGAGCATCGAGCCCTCCGGGATCCGCGTGTACCGCGCCGTCGTGGCCTCCCCCTCACGCGAGAACGTCGGCGTGAGCGCGTCATCCTGAATGACCATGTCCCCTCCAGTGGTCGTTCGGCTCCCGGTCCCGCGCGTACGCGGAACTCGGGAGGATCGACCCCAGGGAGGTGCCGGAACCCCCCGGGCCGGTCACCGTCTACAGGGCGACCATACGCCGCATGGCCGCTGAAGGACATCACTCATTTCGGGGGATGGGCTGCCCGGGGTCTCGGGCCGACCCGGTGGGCATGGGGTGCATCGGCGCGCCGCGGTCGCGTCAGCGTGCGTCGGCGCCGAGCGCCTTCGTGCAGTTCGCGCAGAGCCCGAACACGTCGACGACGTGGGCGGCCCCCGTGAACCCGTGCTCGGCTGCGACGCGCTTGGCCCACGACTCCACCTCGTCGGCCGCGATCTCGACCGTGAGCCCGCAGTTGCGGCAGATCAGGTGGTGGTGGTGGCCGGTCGTGCTGCAGGCGCGGTAGAGCGCCTCGCCCTCGGGCGACTGCAGCGAGTCGGCTTCACCGTTGGCGGCGAGGTCGCCGAGCGCCCGGTAGACCGTCGCGAGCCCGATCGGCGACCCGTTGGCGTGCAGCGTCGAGTGCAGCGCCTGCGCACTGATGAAGCCCTCGGTCTCGTCGAGCGCCTCGCGAACGGCTTCGCGCTGCCAGGTGTTGCGTTTCATGCGATGCGTGCGTCCTCTGCGGTCTCCACGGGAATGGCGACTCGGTTCAACGGTAGCCCGCGCAGCTTGGAGATACCCAGCGCGAGCGCGAAGAAGGCGGTGGCCGCGAGCACGATGCTCGGACCGGCCGCGACGGCGAGCGCCCGCGACGCGAGCACCCCGATGACGCCGGATGCCGCGCCGATGAGGGGTGCGGTCCACAGGATCGCCCGGTACGTCGGCACCACCAGCCGGGCCGCGGCGGCGGGCGCGGCGATGAGCGCGATCGCGAGGATGGCCCCGACCGCCGGCAGCGCGCTCACGACCGTCGCGGCGATGAGCGCGAGCACGAGCAGCTCGACCGGCCATTCGCGGTACCCCGCGGCGCGGAAGCCCGACGGGTCGAACGTCGAGAACGCGATCTCCTTGCCGAACATCGCGACCAGCACGACCGCGACGATGGCCACGGATGCCGCGAGCACGATGTCGGCGTCGGTCACCGTGAGGATCGAGCCCACGAGCAGCGACTCCGCCCGCACGGGCAGCCCGGGGATGACCGCCTGCAGGATCGCGCCCATCGCGAACCCGCCCGTGAGCACGATGCCGGCGGCGACCTGCGCGCCCTGGCGTCGCACCCGGGCGATGCCCGCCATCACCGCCACGAGCACCACGGATGCCGCGGCCGCCCCGAGCGGCACGCTCACGCCGAGCGCCGCCGCCGCGACCGCGCCCGGGTACGTGCCGTGGGTCAGGGCCTGCGCGAAGAACGTGCGGCGGCGGAGCACCACGAGGGCACCCACGAAACCGGCGCCCGCGCCGATCACGATCGCGGCGACCAGGGCGCGCTCGAAGTAGCCCATCAGCGCCCCTCCCCCGCGACGGCCGCGCGCGCCTCGCGGGCGTCGTCGAGCGGACGCTCGTCCGCCTCGCGCGCCGCGATCGTTCGGGTGCGGCCGGCCGCCCAGGCCACCAGCAGCACGAGCGCGTAGCCCGCGACGAACGTCGCGACGATCGTGCTCCCGGCGGGCAGGTCGATGCCCCATCCGACGGACCCCCAGAACCCGACGGCGAGCCCGAACCACGCGCAGAGACCCGCGAACAGCGCCGCCGCCGGGAAGAGCAGCCACAACCGCTGCGTCGCGAGGCGCGCGACCGCGCCCGGCACGATGAGCAGTGCGAGCACGAGGAGCGTGCCCACCGTGCTCGCCGCCGCCACCACGACGAGCGCGACCGCCCCGTTGAGCACGAGGTCGAGCGCGAACGCGGAGTTGCCGGCTGCACGGCTGCCGCCCGAGTCGAACGCCCGGAACAGCTGCTGCTTCAACGTGAGGCCCACCGCCAGCAGCGCGATCGCGCAGACGACGACGAGCGGCAGGACCTCGGCGGGCGGGATCGTGAGGACGCGCCCGAACAGCAGCGCCTCGAGCTCGCCCGCGTAGTCGTCGCTGCGCGACACCACGATCACGCCGACGCTGAAGGTCGCGGTGAGCACCACCGCGATCGCCGCGTCGGACGTCACGCCGGCCCGGTCGAGCCAGGTGAGCACGAGTGCGGCCGCCAGCGCGGCGATCGCGGCGCCGGGGACCAGGCCGGCCGTGCCGCCGACGGCCAGGCCGATCGCGAGGCCGGGGAAGACCGCGTGGGTCAGGCCGTCGCTGATGAACTCGAGGCCGCGCAGGTTGACGAGCACGCCGACGACGCCCGCGACGACGGCGAGCACGAGCATGACGAGGAGCGCGCGGGCCATGAACGGCACCGCGAACGCGCCGAACAGGGCGTCGAGCAGGCTCATCGACCACTCCCCCGGCCTCGACGAATGGACGCCGTCACGGCGCATGCCGCGTGCGGCATCAATGCCCCTCGTGTCCGGGCACCACCAGCGTGTGCTCGTCGATCTCGACCTCGACGCCCTCGAAGCACTCCTGCACGTTGCCGAGCGTCAGCACGTCGTCGACCGGACCGAATGCGAGCTGGGTGCCGTTCACGAGCACGACCGCGTCGCAGACGAGCTTCGCGAGCTCGAGGTCGTGCGTCGAGACGAGTACCGCCACGCCCTGTGCCTTCAGCGCGTGCAGCGTGGCGATGAGCGCGTCGCGGTTCTGCTGGTCGAGGCCGTTGAACGGCTCGTCGAGCAGCAGGAGCGCGGGCTCGGAGGCGAGCGCCCGGGCCAGGAGGCCGCGCTGGCGCTGCCCGCCCGACAGCTCGCCGAACCGGCGCTTCGCCGACTCGGCCAGTCCGACGGTCTCGAGCGCTCGGCGCACCGCGGCGCGATCGGCGCGTCCGGGCCAGCGGAGCAGGCCCATGCGGCGGTACCGCCCCTGCATCACGACCTGCTCGAGGCTGATCGGGAAGTCGGGGTCGAGGTCGGCCGACTGGGGCAGGAAGCCGATCATGCCGTTGTGGGAATGCGCACCGTCACGGCTCGCCGTCGCGGCATCCGACGAGCTGGTGCCGACGTGCATGCTGCCCGCCGTGAGCGGCACCAGGCCGAGGACGCCCTTCAGGAGCGTCGACTTGCCCGCGCCGTTCGGCCCGATGAGCGCCACCGCCTCGCCCGGCGCGATCTCGAGCTCGAGGTCGGCGACGCCGCCTCCGCCCGGATGCGTGAAGGCGGCATGCTCGAGCCGCAGCACGGAGGAGTCGGTCATGCGGTCATCCTTGCAGCACGGCGGGAAGCGGGGAAGGCGTGACGCCCCACGACTCGAGGATCAGCGTCGCGTTGTGCACCTGGCTGCCGAGGTAGGTCTCGCCGGGCGACCCTTCGACGCCGAGCGAGTCGCCGTAGAGCGCGTCGTCGCCCGAGTAGACGGTGACGCCCGCCTCGGACGCGATCGTCGCGGCCGCCTTCGGCGAGATCGACGCCTCGGAGAACACCGCCTGCACGCCGGTCGCCCGGATCTTCGCGACGAGGTCGTCGATCTCGGCCGCGCTCGGCTCGGCGTTGTCGTCGAAGCTCGGGATGACGCTGCCCACGAAGGTGAGGTCGTACGCGTCGATGAAGTACGTGAACGCGTCGTGGTTCGTCACGAGCAGGCGCTGCGCCGCGGGGACCGTGTCGACGTTCTCCTCGATCCAGGCGTCGAGCGCGTCGAGCTTCGCGAGGTACGCGTCCTCGTTCGCGGTGACGGCGCCCGCGTCGATGCCCGGCACGGTCTCGAGGCCGTGCGCGATGTTGTGCACCATGTGCTCGGCGAGCTCGGGGTCGGTCCAGATGTGCGGGTTGCCGTCGCCGTGGTCGTGACCGTCGTGGTCGTCGGATGCCGCGTGGTCGTCGTCGTGCGCGTCGGCGCTGGTGTCGCCGGTGTCGTCGGTGTCATCGGCCCCGGCGTCGGATGCCGCGTGGTCGGCGTCGGTCGCGGCATCCGCGTCGTCGTCGTGGTCGTCAGTGCCGTAGAGCTCGATGCCCGTGCTCGCGTCGATGAGCACGCCGTCGAAGCCCGAGGCGCTCACGGCATCGTCGAGCCAGCTCTCGAGGCCGGCGCCGTTGACCACGAGCGCGTCGGCGTCGGCGAGCGCGAGCAGCTGGGCGGCCGACGGATCGAAGCCGTGGGCGCTCTGGGAGGGCGCGAGCAGCTGGGTGACGTCGGCCGTGTCGCCCACGAGCTCGCGGGTGAAGTCGCCCACCTGGGTGGTCGTCGCCACGATCGACGGGCCCCCCTCCCCCGCGGTGCCGGATGCGCCGGGGCTCGCGCACGAGGCGAGCGCCAGCACGCCCGCGGCCAGCGTTGCGCCGGCCGCCGTCGCGGTGACGACACGGCGGCGCACGGAGGGCTGGCTCGAGGTCATGGATCGACGGTATCGCTTATTGATAATGATTGTCAAAACCATCTGGCGCTGGGTGAGTGTGCCGGTGAGGCATCCCGTCGTGCATGCGGGAACGCCCACGTCGTCGACGTCATTCCCGTCATCGTTCACGCCATGGTTGTGGAGCGTTTCGGCGAGTGTCGCACCGACGTGCGAGCATGAAGCACGTGGACCTGACGACGACGCCCCTCACGTTGCACCCGTTCACCGTCGCCGACGCCCAGCGCGTGCTGTCCGGCGAGGTCGACCCGCACGACGGGTGGGAGGGCGGCTACGCCTTCACCGACGAGCCCGAGCTCCTGAGCGAATACGTGCGCGCGGTCCGCGAGACCGGCGACCCCGCCCCCTTCGGTCCCTATCTCGTGCGTCGCCAGCGCGACGGCCTGGCCATCGGGGGAGTGAACCTCTTCGGACCGCCCGACGCCGACGGCGTGGTGGAGTTCGCCTTCGGGCTCGTCCCCGCCGTGCGCGGGCAGGGGCTCGCGGTCGACACGGTGCTCGAGGTCCTCGGGCTCGCGCGCTCCGCGGGCGCCGCCGCAGTGCGTGCCGAGGCCGAGATCGGCAACCTGCCCGCCCGCCGTGCGCTCGAGCGGGCCGGCCTGGTCGAGTCCGGCCGCCTGGGCGACGTGATCACGTACGAGGCGCGGCTGTAGCGAGCGGCGCTGGGTCCCTTACTCGAGCAGGAGCGCGGGCTCCTCGATGATCGACGCGACGTCGGCGAGGAACCGGCTCGCCACGTCGCCGTCGACCACGCGGTGGTCGAACGACGCGCCGATCGTGGTGACGAAGCGCGGGCGCACCTCGCCGTCGACGACCCACGGCTTCTGCTTGATCGTGCCGAGGGCCACGATGGCGACCTCGCCCGGGTTCAGGATCGGCGTGCCCGTGTCCATGCCGAAGACGCCGATGTTCGTGACCGTGATCGTGCCGCCCTGCATCTCGGCCGGCTGGGTCTTGCCCTCGCGCGCCGTCAGCGTGAGCTGCTCGAGCGCCGTCGCGAGCTCGACCATGGTCATGCCCTGCGCCTCCTTGACGTTGGGCACGAGGAGGCCGCGCGGGGTCGCGGCGGCGACGCCGAGGTTGACGAAGTGCTTGACGATGATCTCGTCGTCGGTCCACTGCGCATTGACCGTCGGGTTGCGGCGCACGGCCCAGATCATGGCCTTCGCCATGATGAGCAGCGGCGACACCCGCACGCCGGCGTAGTCGGGCGACGCCTTCAGGCGCTTGACGTACTCCATGGTGCGCGAGGCGTCGACGTCGACGAAGACGCTCACATGCGGCGCGGAGTATGCACTCTGCACCATCGCATTGGCGATGGCCTTGCGCACGCCCTTGACCGGTACGCGCGTCTCGCGGCCGGTGGGCAGCTCGGGCGTCTGGATGTTGCGGAACACGCTCGCCTGGCTCGCCTCGCGGATCACGTCGTCGCGCGTGATCTCGCCCATCGCGCCGGTCGCCGCGACGCGCGAGAGGTCGACGCCGAGATCCTTGGCGAGCTTGCGGATCGGCGGCTTCGCGATCACGGGCACGCGCGCCTCGGGCCGCACGGCCGTCGTCGCGGCCGCGACGGCGTTCCCGTCGCCGGCGGCAGCGGGGGCGGGGACGGGGGCGGGGACCTCGGGCTCGGCCCGCGTCGCGAGGCGCTCGTGCGCTCCGCCGGGGATCGGATGCCGCTTGCGGCGCGTCGCCGCTGGGCCCGACGAGCCGTGGCCCACGAGCACCGCGCCGCCGCCCTCCGACGCCGTCGGCGCATGCGAGGCGACGGTGCCCGAGGGGGGCGCGGGCACGGCGGGTGCGGTCGGCGCCGCGGCCGCCGGTGCGGGCGCCGCGGCATCCGCGTCTTGGGCATCCGTCTGGATCACGAGGATCGGGGTGCCGACGTCGACGGTGCGACCCTCGTCGACGAGCAGTTCGGAGACGACGCCCTCGAACGCGCTCGGCAGCTCCACGAGCGACTTCGCCGTCTCGATCTCGACGAAGACCTGGTCGAGGGCGATGCGGTCGCCGGGCGCGACGCGCCACTGCACGATCTCGGCCTCGGTGAGACCTTCGCCGACATCGGGCAACGGGAATCGGATCTCGCTCATCTCACGCCTCTCTCGGGTCGCAGCCGGAGCCGCGGGTCAGTACGCCAGCGCGCGGTCGACGGCCTCGAGCACCCGGTCGGGGCTCGGCAGGTACTCGGACTCGAGCGCAGCGGGCGGGAACGGGGTGTCGAATGCCGAGACGCGCAGCACCGGGGCCTCGAGCGAGTAGAACGCCCGCTCGGCGACGGTCGCGGCGATCTCGGAGCCGATGCTCACGAAGCCGTACGCCTCCTGCGCCACGACCAGCCGGCCGGTGCGCTGCACCGAGTCGAGCAGCGGGCCGTAGTCGATGGGGGAGAGCGAGCGGAGGTCGACGACCTCGATGCTCGTGCCCTCGCCCGCGGCGATGTCGGCGGCCTGCAGCAGCGTCGAGATCATGGCCCCGTGGCCCACCACGGTGATGTCGGTGCCCTGGCGGATGACCCGGCTCGCGTGCAGCGGCATGCCCGAGTGGTCGAGGTCGACCGGTCCCTTGGGCCAGTACCGGCTCTTGGGCTCGAAGAACAGCACCGGGTCGTTCGAGGCGACGGCCTCCTGGATCATCCAGTACGCGTCGTGCGGACTCGACGGGCTGACCACGCGCAGGCCCGGCGTGTGGGCGAAGTACGCCTCCGGGCTCTCCTGGTGGTGCTCGATCGAGCCGATGTGGCCGCCGTAGGGCACGCGGATGACGACGGGCATCGAGATCGAGCCGTCGTGGCGCACGGTCTGGCGTGCGAGCTGGGTCGTGATCTGGTCGAAGGCGGGGAAGATGAACCCGTCGAACTGGATCTCGCACACCGGGCGGTAGCCCCGCATCGCGAGGCCGATCGCCGTGCCGACGATGCCCGACTCCGCGAGCGGCGTGTCGAGCACGCGCTTGTCGCCGAACTCCGCCTGCAGGCCCTCGGTCACGCGGAACACGCCGCCGAGCGGGCCGATGTCCTCGCCCATGAGCAGCACCCTGTCGTCGCCGCGCAGGGCCTCGCGAAGGCCGGCGGTGATGGCCTTCGCCATCGAGAGGGTCTGGATGCCGCGCATGCCGCTCTCGGCATGCGCGGTCGTCTCGGTCGTCCCGGCTGCCCCGGTCGTCGCCTGCTCGGCTGTACCGGTCGTCGTCGTCTCCGCCTCTGCGGATGCCGCGGTCTGCTCGTCGATCGCGTCGGCCACGGCGCGCTCCACCTCGGTGCGCGCGCTCATGCCGCGCCTCCCTCGAAGCCCGACTCGTAGGACTCGAGCCAGGCCAGTTCCTCGTCCATGAGCGCGTGCGGCTCGCTGTAGACGTGGGCGAAGATCTTCTCGCGCGTGGGCGCGGGCAGGTCGAGCGCGCGGCGCCGCACGTCGGCCGCGGCATCCGCTGCCTCGGTGTCGGCGTCGTCGAAGAACGCGGCGGATGCCCCACGGCCCTCGAGCCACGCGCGGTACCGCGTGATCGGGTCGCGCTCGGCCCAGTAGGCCACCTCGGCGTCGGTGCGGTACTTCGTCGGGTCGTCGGCCGTGGTGTGAGCGCCCATGCGGTACGTCTCGGCCTCGATGAGGCTCGGGCCCTCGCCGGCGCGCGCCTCCTCGAGCGACTGGCGGGTGACGGCGTAGCTGATGAGCACGTCGTTGCCGTCGATGCGCACGCCCGGCATGCCGAAGCCGCCGCCGCGCAGCGAGAGCGGGCTGCGGGACTGGCGCGAGACGGGCACGGAGATCGCCCACTGGTTGTTCTGGATGAAGAAGACCTGCGGGGTCTGGTAGCTCGACGCGAAGACGAGCGCCTCGCTGGCGTCGCCCTGCGAGGTCGAGCCGTCGCCGTAGTAGACGAGCACGGCGGTGTCGGTCTCGGGGTCGCCGGTGCCGGAGAGCCCGTCGAACTGCACGCCCATCGCGTAGCCCGTGGCGTGCAGCGTCTGCGATGCGAGCACGAGCGTGTACAGGTGGAAGTTGCCGTTCTCGGCGGGGTTCCACCCGCCGAGGGTCGCCCCGCGCAGCAGCGACAGGATGTTCACGGGGTCGAGCCCGCGGATCATGCCGACGACGTGCTCGCGGTACGAGGGGAAGATGTGGTCCTGTGGGCGGGCCGCGTGCGCCGAGCCGACCTGCGCGGCCTCCTGCCCGTGGCTCGGGACCCAGAGTGCGAGCTGGCCCTGCCGCTGCAGGTTCGCACCCGCGACGTCGATGCGGCGCGAGACGAGCATGTCGCGGTAGAACCGCTCGAGCAGGTCGTCGGGAAGCGCCTCGACGAGGGGCAGGTAGGCCTCCGCCTCGGGGGTGGGACGGAGTTCTCCGGTGGGGGTCAGGAGCTGGACCGTCGGCGCGGTGAAGGCTCTCTCGCGGGCTGCCACCGTTCCACGCTACCCGCTAGGCCGGGTGCCCTTCTTGTGAGGCCGGTACAAGCTCACCGAGGATCCGGAGGAGGGTTTCGACAGACTCGGGCTCGCCGACCGAGATGCGGATGCCCTCGGGCGGGAAGGCCCGCGTGACGAGTCCGGCGTCGAAGAGCCGCTCGGCGACCTCGACCGTGCGGTCGCCCGTGGGCAGCCAGACGAAGTTGCCCTGCGCCACGGGAACCGGCCAGCCCTGGTCGAGCAGCGCCGCGCGCAACGCGTCGCGGCGGCCGGCGATCGTCTCGACGCGGGCGAGCAGCTCGCGCTCGGCCGCAGGCTCGAGCGAGGCCAGCGCCGCGGCCGCCGACGCGGCGGTCACGCTGAGCGGGATCGCCGTCGAGCGGGCGGCGTCGAGGATCGGCACGGGACCGAGCGCGTAGCCGACCCGCAGGCCGGCGAGGCCGTAGGCCTTCGAGAAGGTGCGGAGGATGACGAGGTTCGGGTACCGGTCGAGCATGCGGCGGCCGTCGACGGATGCCCCGTCGCGCACGAACTCGATGTAGGCCTCGTCGAGCAGCACGAGCACGTCGTCGGGAACCCGGGCCATGAAGGCGTCGAACTCGTCGGTGGTGACGATCACGCCCGTCGGGTTGTTGGGGGAGCAGACGATCGCGACGCGGGTGCGCTCGGTGACGGCGTCGGCCATCGCGTCGAGGTCGTGGCCGTGGTCGCCGCGGTTCGACACCTGCACGCTCGTCGCACCCGAGACCGTGACGAGCCCGGGATACGCCTCGAACGAGCGCCACGCGTAGACGACCTCGTCGCCCGGCCCCGCGGCCGCTGCGATGAATTGCGCGAGCAGCGACACCGAGCCGGCGCCGACGATGACCTCGTCGACCGAGACGCCGAACCGCTCGGCGAGCTTCTCGCGCAGGGCGAGCGCGGTCGCGTCGGGGTAGCGGTTGACCTCGCTCGCGGTGGCCGCCACGGCCGCGGCGACACCGGGGAGCGGCGGGAAGGGGTTCTCGTTGCTCGACAGCTTGTAGCCGTCGGCCGGCGCGGGGCGCCCCTGTCGGTATGCGGGGAGGGCGGCGATCTCGGGGCGGAGGCGCACGCGCGTCGGGGTTGGCTCCGTTGCGGTCACGCGTTCCACCGTACCCCTTCGATCGCGGGGCCTCGTCTGCCAGAGTTGGTCCCATGCGGTTCATCGTCAAGGTCATCGTCGTCGCCTTCGCGCTGTGGCTGACCACCTTCATCGTCTCGGGAATCCGGGTGGTGCCGTACGAGGACACGACCCTCGCCACGGTGCTCACGTACCTGCTCATCGCGCTCATCTTCGGCCTCGTGAACGCCATCGTCGGCACCTTCGTGCGGATCGTCGCGTTCCCCCTGTACGTGCTCACGCTGGGCCTCATCTCGTTCATCGTGAACGGGCTCCTGCTGCTCCTGGTGGCGTGGATCAGCAGCCTGATGGGATTCGGCCTCGTCATCGACGGCTTCTGGTGGGGCGTGCTCGGCGCCCTGGTGCTCGGCCTCATCAGCTGGCTGATCGGGCTCATCGTGCGCCCGTCGAGGGACTGACCTCGCGGGTCGCGACCCAGTCGCTGCGCAGGCCGGCGGTGCCGCCGGTGACCTCGTCGACCAGCCGACGGAACTCGACCAGCCGCTCCTCGCGGGAGTCGTCGACGAGGGCGGCGGTCTGCCGGTAGCGCCCCAGCTCGTGTGCGGGAACGGCCGCGGCGTACTCGCGGTCGGAGTCGAGCACGCTGCGCGTGACGGTGACGCGATCGGGTGACGGATGCCCCGCGCCACCGGTCGCGGGAACGAGGTCCTCCTCGTGCTCCAGGGAGAGCAGCCCCACGCCCTCGCGGGTCGGGGCGCTCGCCACCGGTCCTCCGAGGTTCACCGCGCCGACGGCGCCGAGCTCGGGATCGGCGGCGAGCTTCGCCGCGACGATGCCGCCGCCCGAGTAGCCGACCGCGAGCAGCGGGTCGCCGGGCGCCGCACCCGCCTCGTCGAGCGCCGCCCGCACGGCCCGCTCGCCCGCGGCCGTCTCGGCGCCCGTGAACCGCAGCCGATCGAGTTCCGCATCGTCGGCGACGCCATGCGTGTTGCTCGTCATGTCGGCGGGCTCGGAGCCGGTCACGAGCCCGAAGTCGGCGGTGCCGCCGACGTAGACGATCCAGCGCGGATCGTCGATGGTGCCGTAGCGCTCGATCCGGATCTGCGGCGCATCGTCGCCCGAGGGCACGCGGTCGGCGAGGTCGCCGATGCCGGCGGGCGGCGCGACCACGTCGACCTGGCGAGCCGCCGCCTCGGCGGGGTGCCCGGCGGGTGCAGCATCCACGCCGGCTCGATCGGCACGGGATCCGCGGGCCTCCGCCTCGACGCGCGTCACCCGCACCGGGCCGTCGACCAGTACCCGGTTGCCGACGACGCCGAGCAGCCCCGCCGCCGCCAGCACCATCGACGCGCTCTCGGGCGCGCCGATCACCGCGCCGAGGCCGCCCGGCACGGGCAGGTGCAGCGCCGCGGAGAACGCCTCGTCGGCGTGGTCGGCGGCCAGGCGCACCAGTCGCACGAACCCCGGGTCGGAGAGGAGCTCGCGGTGCTCGTCGAGCCACGCCGCGAGCGGCGTCGGTCCCCACCCGGCCGCGCGCCAGATCGCGGACCCGGCCCACTGGCCGCCTGCGGCGAGGATCGCGCCGGCGACGAGCACGGGCGCGTGCAGGCCGAGCCAGGGTGCCGCCACCGCCGCGCCGAGCTGCCACAGCCCGTCGACGAGCCGCTCGGTGACGCCGTACCGCTCCGCCGCCTCGACCAGCGACGACCGCATCGTGAGCGCCAGGTCGCGGGACTGCTCGAGGCGGACGCACCCGACCCCGGTGTGCCAGGCCGGCGACGCCGCATCGATGGCGGCGATCCGCTCGTCGACGTCGAGCAGGTCGAGCCCCCGCCGCAGTACGCCCGCTCGCGCGAGCCAGCCGTCGACGACCGGCGCCACCGCGCCGAGCGCCGCGGCCGCGACGAAGAGCTCGTCGACCGCGACGGCGACCGTGCCGCCGCCCGACACGACGAGTCCGGTCGCACCGTCGTCGGGGCCGGTCGACGCCATGCTCACCGGAGCCCCGCCGGCACCGTCGTCGGGGCCGGTCGACGCCGTGCTCACCGGAACCCCGCCGTCGCCTCCGCCTGCACCTCGAGCTGCTGCTCCAGGCGTCGGATCCGGACCTCGAGCGCGGCCTCGGCCTCGGCGAGCGCGCCGGCGGCGCCAGCGAGCCGGACCCGCAGGTCGTCGAGCCGCACCGCGTAGGCATCGGCCGCGCCGGAACGCCAGGTTCGCGGCGGCTCGGGAAGCAGCGCCGGCCACGTGCCGCGCACCTCGTCGAGCAGCGAGCGCAGCATGAGGAGGTGCCGTCGCGCACCCTCGACCTGGTCGGCGCTCACGGTGCGGCCGGTGAGTGCGGCGATGAGCGGGTCGTCGTCCATGGCGTGAGCCTCGCAGCGCTGCTGGGCGCCGCGAGCGGTGGGCGCGGCATCCGTACGCATCGTGCGCCCACGACCGGATGTGGAGGACGGGCGCACGACCGGACCACGCGACTCGACGCTCGCCACCCGCCCGCCGAACGGCGCTCAGTCGAGCTGCACCTGCTCGAGCACGAACGACGCCACTCGGCCGAACGCACCCGAGGGACCGGTTCGGTCGACGACCGCGCTCGCGATGACGAGCGCCCACCCGCGGGCGCGGTCCCACGTCGCTTCGTCGACACCGCGGCGTGCCTCGAGCTCGGCTCGGAACACCCGGCGGGCGCGGGCCTCGAACGTGAGCCACGCGGTCGCGAGGTCGGTCGCGGGGTCGCCCGCGGTGATGTCGCCGAAGTCCACCACCGCGACGAGCCCGCCCGACGGCGCGAGCAGCAGGTTGTGCGGGTGCAGGTCGCCGTGCAGCCACACGGGCGGGCCCGACCATGCGGATGCCGCGAGCGCCCGGTCCCACACGCGAGCGAGCTGCGCGGCATCCGGGATCCGTCCTCGGGCCAGCCGAGCCCGCACGTCGTCGTCGCGGTGCGCGAGCGGGACGCCGCGGTAGGCGTTGGCCGGGGCATCCGCCGGCGCGGGGGTCGCGCCCAGTTCGGCCACGAACGCGGCGAGGCCGTTCACCGCGACGCCGCGCGTCTCGGCGTCGAACGCGAGCCCGCTCGCGCCGTCGAACCACGGGACGATGCTCCACGGCACGTCGTAGCCGAGCTCGGGGGCGGGCCGTCCGTTGCGCACGGGCGCGGGCACGGCGATCGGCAGGCGCGGGGCCAGCCGGGGGAGCCAGTGCTGCTCGTTCCACATGAGCCCGACGGCCTCGCGACGCCGCGGCATCCGCACCGCCAGCCGGTCGCCGAGGCGGAACATCGCGTTGTCCCAGCCGTTCGCCACGAGGCGCACCTCGCCCGCGAGGTCGGGGTGCTGGTCGGCCACGAGCCGTGCCGCGAGGGCTTCGTCGACGTGGAAGTCGGGCGCGGGGGCATCCGTCATCTCGACCCCTTTCCCGATGCGGATCGCCCAGCGTAGCGCAGGCGCGATCTGCCTCTGTGCGGCGTTCGCGATCTCGTCCACAATGGGAGGCATGACGCGAGCGGAGCCCGCGGGGGACGCCGCGCAGCCCTTCCGAGTGTCCTTCGTGTGCACCGGCAACATCTGCCGCTCGCCGATGGCCGAGATCGTGCTGCGCTCCCTCGCCGAACGCGCGGGGCTCGGCGACCGCATCGCCATCGAGTCGGCCGCGACGGGGGACTGGCACGTCGGCGAGCAGGCCGACCAGCGCACCATCGACGCCCTCGAGCGCCGCGGTTACGACGGCACCCATCACCGCGCGCGGCAGTTCGACGCGGTGGACTTCCCGGTGCTCGACCTCGTGGTCGCGTTCGACCGCGGGCAGGCCCGGATCCTGCGCAACCAGGCGCCGTCGTCGGTCGACCTCGACAAGGTGCGGCTGCTGCTCGAGTTCGACCCCGAGCTCGCGCCGCTGCAGGACGTGCCCGACCCCTATTACTCCGACGATGCGACCTTCGATCGGGTTCTTGGGATGATAGAGCGGTCGACGTCGGCGCTCTTCCGGCAACTCGCTCCCGCACTCAGACAAGGAAACCGATGACTTCGCTGCCTCCCCAGCCGCTCAGCCCGCTCGACGGGCGGTACCGCGCCGCCGTCGAAGCGCTCGGCGAGTACCTGTCGGAGGCCGGCCTCAATCGCGCCCGCGTGCACGTCGAGGTCGAGTGGCTCATCGCGCAGACCGACCGCGGGTTCTTCGGCTCGTCGCCGCTGTCGCCCGAGCAGCAGGCGCAACTGCGTTCGGTCGTCACCGAGTTCGGCCAGGTCGACATCGACGAGCTCGCGTCGCTCGAGGCGACCACACGCCACGACGTGAAGGCCGTCGAGTACTACGTGCGCCGCCGCCTCGAGTTGCTCGGCCTCGACGACATCGCCGAGCTCACGCACTTCGCCTGCACGAGCGAGGACATCAACAACCTCTCCTACGCGATCACCGTCCGCGACGCCGTGCAGCACGTGTGGCTGCCGAAGTACCGGGGCGTCATCGACGCGCTCGGGGAGCTCGCCGTCGAGCATCGGGATGCCGCGATGCTCTCGCGCACGCACGGCCAGCCCGCGACGCCCACGACCATGGGCAAGGAGCTCGCCGTCTTCGCGTACCGCCTCGAGCGCATCGCGCGCCAAATCGAGGCCACCGAGTACCTCGGGAAGTTCTCGGGCGCGACCGGCACCTTCTCGGCGCACGTGGTCGCGGCACCCGAGGTCGCGTGGCCCGACGTGTCGCGCGAGTTCGTCGAGTCGCTCGGGCTCACCTGGAACCCGCTCACGACGCAGATCGAGTCGCACGACTGGCAGGCCGAGCTCTACGCGAAGGTCTCGCACGCGAACCGCGTGCTGCACAACCTCGCGACCGACATCTGGACCTACATCTCGCTCGGCTACTTCCGGCAGATCCCGGCGGCGGGCGCGACCGGCTCGTCGACCATGCCGCACAAGGTGAACCCGATCCGCTTCGAGAACGCCGAGGCGAACCTCGAGCTCTCGAGCGCCGTGCTCGACTCGCTCGCCGCGACGCTCGTCACGAGCCGCCTGCAGCGCGACCTCACCGACTCGAGCGCGCAGCGCAACATCGGCGTGGGCTTCGGCCACTCGCTCCTCGCCCTCGACAACATCGAGCGCGGCCTCGGCGAGATCGACCTCGACCGGAGCCTGCTGCTCGCCGACCTCGACGTGAACTGGGAGGTGCTCGGCGAGGCGATCCAGACGGTCATCCGCGCCGAGGTGGTCGCCGGCCGGTCGACCATCGCCGACCCGTACGCGCTGCTCAAGGAGCTCACCCGCGGCAAGCGCGTGGGCGCGGCCGAGCTCGCGGCATTCGTCGAGGGCCTCGAGATCGGCGAGGACGCGAAGCGGCGCCTGCTCGAACTGACGCCCGCGACCTACACGGGGCTCGCATCCGAGCTCGTCGACCGCTTCGAGCCGCCCGTCCGTCCGTAGCCCCGGCGGGTCCCCTGCGCCACCCGCACGGGGTGTGCGCCGATTGAAGTGGCGCACACGACGCCGAGCCGGCGCAGTCGCCGAGCTGGCGCAGCCGCCGAGCTGGCGCAGCCGCCGCGCTGGCGCAGCCGCACCACCGCGTGCGCGGGCGGTTGCCGCGCGCCAGCCGCCGCCCCTTCCCGCCGCCGGTGATCCGCGGGAGGATGTCCGCATGGTGACCGTCGAACGGTCGCAGCCCCGGCACGCCCGACGACGTGTGCTGGCCTGGTCGGCCGTCGGCCTGCTCGTCGCGTGCCTCGTCGGCTCCACGGCGCAGCGCGCCGCGGCGCAGCGCGATGCGCGTCGATACCCGCCGCCGGGCCGCCTCGTCGACGTCGGCGGCTTCCGCCTGCATCTCGACGTCCGCGGCGCGGGCGACGACCCGCCCACGGTCGTGCTCGAGGCCGGGCTCGGGTCGTTCTCACCGAACTGGTACTGGGTGCAGCAGGCCCTGTCCGACCACGTCCGGGTCGTCGCCTACGATCGCGCCGGACTCGGCTGGAGCGACCCGAGCCCCGCCCCCCGCGATGCCGCGACGATGGCCGCCGAGCTGCACGGCGCCCTCCGCTCCGCCGGGATCGACGGGCCGTTCGTCCTCGCCGGGCACTCCTTCGGTGGTCTGGTCGTGCGCGCGTTCGCCGAACTCTACCGGGGCGAGACGGCGGGGCTCGTGCTCGTCGATGCGTCGCATCCCGACCAGTGGGCGCGCTGGCCCGTTCCCCGGGCGCACCTGCTCCAGGTCGTCTCGCTGAGCGTCTCGACGGCATTGGCGCGGATCGGCCTGTTCCGCCTCGTCGACGCGTTCGGCGCGGTGTCCGAGGGGCTGCCCGCACGCCAGGTCGCCGAGCTGAACGCCGGCTTCGTCCGCCCGTCGACCTCGGCGACCGAGGCGGCGCAGATGCGGGAATGGGAGGCGACCACGCGTCCGTTCCTCGACCGTGCGGCTCCGCTCGGCGACCTGCCGCTCGCCGTCATCGGGGTCGGCGTGCAGCCGATGGGCGCCGAGACGCTCACGGCGCTGCAGGAGGAGCTTCCCGGCCTCTCCACGAACTCCGCCCGTCGCGTCGTGGCCGACGCCACGCACGAGGCGCTCATCTCCCATCGCGACCACGCCGACGTCGTCGTCGCGGCGATCCTCGCCGTGCTCGATGCCGGCCGCGGTGAGCGGGTGGATGCCGCGTGGGCGGCGCGCGGGGGCTGAGTCCTGCGGCTCGGCGTGCTGTCGTCGCTGCGCCGCGCAACGACGCGTAGCGCGACCCGTTGCGCCACTTCGGCATGGTGTGCGCCGCTCGGAGTGGCGCGGAGAGCGCCGAGGTGGCGCAGAGCCGGCATTCTGCGCGCCGAAGTGGCGTCGCGGCCGCGCGTCAGTGAGCGGGCGGCGGTGCCTGCGGGCCGTCAGGACGAGGGCCGTCGAGACCCGGGCCGACGTCGTCCCGGCCCTCGGCACCCGCATCGCGCGTGCCGCCCGGCTCCGGCTCGACGTGCCCCTCGTGCCGGTGCGCTTCGTCGTGGCGCAGCTCGGCGGACTCCGACGCGTCGGGCTTGACCGCGAGCGCGAACAGGGCGAGCGCGACGAGCACGATGATGAAGACCCCGCCCGTCGCGATGAGCGCGAGCGTGAAGTCGCGGGTCACCACGAGCGTGATCACGCCCGTGAAGATGGCGGCGATGGCGGAGCCGCCCACGTACTCGACCGGGCGCAGCATGTCACGCCGGCTGGGCTTGTAGTCGCCGGGACCCTGGGTCACGAGTGCTGCTCCGATCCGGATGCCGCGGCGCCAGGCGCAGCGGCCCACTTCAACGAGAACCCGCCGATGACGAGGTAGACGCCGAGGATCACGAAGTACGCGCCGAGCAGGCCGACCGCGGTGACGGAGTCGGGGGGCAGCAGCAGGAACACGATCGCGGCCAGGGCCGTGAACGCGCCGGCGGCGATCCAGTCGCGCGCGGCCGGGGTGCGGCCGCGGGCGCGCAGGCCCGCGTAGAGCTCGACGAACCCGGTGACCGCCGCCCACACGCTCACGAGGTAGAGCAGGTAGGGGAGGCCGCCGGGGATCGTGATGGCCAGGAGGCCTGCGGCGGTGGTCGCGACGGCGTTCACGAGGAACAGCGAGCGGATGCCGCGCTCCTCGACGAGGCGCATGGACAGCGCGCCGACGACGAGCCCGGACACGATCGCCCACGCGCCGAACACGACGAGGCCGAGCTCGGGCGCGTGGTTCTGCGAGAACGTGATCACGGCCGCCGGCACCAGTGCGAGGAGTCCGCGCACGACCGGGACGACCCAGTACTGGGTGCGCTCCGGAGCGGCATCGCGGGCGGTGGCCACGGCGACCTCTTTCACATCGGAGGGGGGTACCGATCCATCCTACGTGGGCTTCCGGGTCGTCCCGAATCGGGCGGATTCCGGCTCCGAACGGCCGCTTCCCCGGTGGCTCACCCGTCGTCGCGGTCGTCGTTGCGCTCGACGAGCGCGCGCCCGAGGCGCAGCAGCTCCACGCGAAGCGACGAGGGCTCCTCGACCTCGACGTACTCGGCCCACCCGGCGAGCCCACGCGCCAGCAGCTGCTCGGTGGGCGCCGTGATGCGCACCCGAGAGCGCATGGCGTCGACGGATGCCTCGGGCACCGCGCGCAGGCCGAACTGCGTGTGCAGCAGCGGCACGATCCCGCTGTCGACCACGACGGTCGCCGACGCGGCCGCCCGCTGCTGCGCCACCTCCGCCGTCACGCGCTCCCAGACCTCGGCGAGGTCGAGATCGTCGGGGCGCTCGGCCGGCTCGTCGGTCGCGGATGCACGCGGCGTCGCTGCACCACCGCCGCCTCGAGCACCGGGAGGAGCCCGGGCCGGTCGGCTGCCTCGCGTCCCCATTCGTCGGGATCGATGACGACGGCCTCGGCGGCGGCCGCG
>CBFGWW010000030.1:0-20499 GCA_965652625.1 uncultured Agromyces sp. | reverse complement strand
GAGGGGACCTGCGACGAGATCGGCCGGCGCGCGGCGTGGGTCGCGCTCGACGCCGACGGTCCCCTCACGCTGTCCCTCGCCGTGCGCTTCGGCTCGTTCGAGCGCCCGTCCGACGTCGCCGAGCGCCTGCCCAAGGCCCTCATCCACCGCAATGTCCCCGGCGAGCCCGTGCACGCGTTCCTCGCCGCCCTCGACGCCGCGTGGCTGGCCGCCGCCCCGCTCGCGCCGTTCGGCATCCGGCAGCGCTGGATCGCGATGTGCCGCGCCGCCAAGGACGCCGGCTGGCCACTCCTGCACGGCCCCTCGAGGTGGCGGCTCGGCGAGCTCACGGTCGCGTGGGACGCCGTGAGGCCCGGAGGCGTCATGGAGGACGGGCCGGGCCCGCCCGGCCGATAGCATGGCCCCATGACCTACACGCTCATCCTCCTGCGCCATGGGCACAGCGAGTGGAACGCCAAGAACCTGTTCACCGGCTGGGTGGACGTGGACCTCAACGACCAGGGCCGCAAGGAGGCCCAGCGCGGCGGCGAGCTGCTGGTCCAGGAGGGCTACCTCCCGGACATCCTCCACACCTCGCGCCTCAAGCGCGCGATCAACACCGCG
This sequence comes from uncultured Agromyces sp., assembly GCA_965652625.1. GTDB lineage: Bacteria > Actinomycetota > Actinomycetes > Actinomycetales > Microbacteriaceae > Agromyces. The sequence goes on along the minus strand of CBFGWW010000030.1, from coordinate 19,896 downwards.
AACATCGCCCTCGACGCGGCGGACCGTGGCTGGATCGACGTCAAGCGCAGCTGGCGCCTCAACGAGCGCCACTACGGTGCGCTGCAGGGCAAGGACAAGGCCCAGACGCTCGCCGAGTTCGGCGAGGACCAGTTCATGGTGTGGCGCCGCTCCTACGACACCCCGCCGCCCGCGCTCGCGGACGACTCGGAGTTCTCGCAGGCCGGCGATCCCCGCTACGCCGACCTCGGCGACGACATCCCGCGGACCGAGTGCCTCAAGGACGTCCTCGAGCGCCTCATGCCGTACTGGGAGAGCGAGATCAAGGAAGACCTGCGCTCCGGCAAGACGGTCCTCGTGACCGCGCACGGCAACTCGCTGCGCGCGCTCGTGAAGCACCTCGACGGCATCTCCGACGAGGACATCGCCGAGCTCAACATCCCCACCGGCATCCCGCTCGTCTACGAGCTGGGCGACGACTTCATGCCGCTCGCCCCCGGCCGCTACCTCGACCCCGAGGCGGCCGCCGCGGGTGCGGCCGCGGTCGCGGCGCAGGGCAGGAAGTAGCCCGGGTCGCTCCGGGAACGACGAAGGGCGGAGGATGTCGCATCCTCCGCCCTTCGCGTGCGTGCGGATCTCCGGGTCGGTGCTGCGTCTCGATACGCGTGCCGCTGCGCGGCGCGCTACTCGACGAGCGGCGGCGTCAGGCCGCCGACTGGTCCCAGTCGCCGGTCGCGAGGTACTGCACCATCTTCGCGATCGCGACGGCGTGGTCGGCGAAGCGCTCGTGGTAGCGGCTCGCCAGGGTCGCGTCGACCGTGTCGACGGCCTCGCCCTTCCACTTCTCGCCGAGCACCTTGTCGAACACCGAGAGGTGCAGCGCGTCGACCTTGTCGTCCTCGTTGCGGATCTCCTCGGCGAGCTGCACGTCCTCGCTGCGGAGCAGGGAGGTGAGCTTGTTCGCGATCTGGACGTCGAGCGCCCCCATCTCGGCGAACGTCGAGCGGAGCGACTTCGGCACGACCTTGTCGGGGAAGCGGTAGCGGGCGAGCTGCGAGATGTGCGTCGACAGGTCGCCCATGCGCTCGAGCGAGGCGCTGATGCGCAGCGCGCTGACCACGATCCGGAGGTCGCGGGCGACGGGCTGCTGCCGCGCCAGGATCGTGATCGCGAGCTCGTCGAGTGCGACGGTCGCCTGGTCGATGCGCGGATCCTCGGCGATGACCTCCTCGGCGAGGCTCACGTCGGACTCGTTGAACGCCCGCGTCGCCTTGTCGATCGAGATCGCGACGAGCTCGGCGATCTCCACGAGTCGCTCCTGCACCTCGCGCAGTTCCTGCTGGAACACCTCACGCATGAAACGAAATCCTTTGCTGCTCGATCCCGCGCCTGAGCGCGCGCGGACGCACCGGTCGAATCCGGCCTCTGGCATCCTCCCTGCGGGAGGTGAACAACAGGTGCCCGGACCCTGAACACTCGTTAACCTACCGCCGTAACCTCGGGACGCTCGCCGTCGGTGCGGGCGGAGCATCCGCTCGGACTGGTTATGGTGAAGCCATGGACTCCATGTGGTTGGTGCTCACGGCACTGGCCTTCGGCATCTTCCTCGGTGCCGCCTTCATGATCGTGCTGCACGTGGCCGAGCGCCGTGGCTCGAGCGCCGCCCGGGTGGTCGCGCCGACCGTTCCCGACGGGATCGACCAGGTGCTCGAGGTGCTGGAGTCCGCGGGCGTCGTGCTCGACCCGTCGAACAACGTGCTGAAGGCGTCGCCCGGTGCCCTCGCGATGGGCCTGGTGCGCCAGTCGCACCTCACGCATCCCGAGCTCGTCGACCTCGTCGGCCTCGTCCGCCGCTCGGGGGAGACCATGGCGGAGGAGCTCGACGTCGCGCGCGGGCCCTACGGCGAGTCGACCATGCGCCTCCAGGTGCGGGTCGCGCGGCTCGGCACCCGGTTCATCCTGCTGCTCGCCGAGGATCGCACCGAGGCGCACCGCCTCGACGAGGTGCGCCGCGACTTCGTGGCGAACATCAGCCACGAGCTGAAGACGCCCATCGCGTCGGTGAGCCTGCTCGCCGAGGCGCTCGACCACGCGGCCGACGAGCCCGAGCAGGTGCGCCGGTTCGCCGGCCGGCTCTCGGTGGAGGCGGCGCGACTCGCGCACATCACGAGCGAGGTCATCGAGCTGTCCCGGCTGCAGGCGCGGGACGCGCTGCGGCCCGACGTGCTGGTGCCCGTCGACGAGGTCATCGCCGCGGCGGTCGACCAGAACCGCGTCGTCGCGGCCGCGAAGCACGTCGACATCGCGGTGAAGGCGTCCACGAAGGCGCAGGTCTACGGCGACCGCGCGCTCATGGTCGTCGCCGTGCACAACCTCGTCTCGAACGCCGTGGCCTACTCCAACGAAGGCGGCCGCGTGGGCGTCGGCGCCAAGGTGAGCGACGGCACGGTCGAGATCGCCATCACCGACCAGGGCATCGGCATCGACGGCGAGGAGCTCGACCGCATCTTCGAGCGCTTCTACCGCGTCGACCAGGCGCGTGCCCGCAACACGGGCGGCTCGGGCCTCGGCCTCAGCATCGTGAAGCACACCGTGCAGAACCACGGCGGCGACGTGCGCGTGTGGTCGAAGCCGGGGCGCGGCTCGACGTTCATGATCCGGCTCCCGGTCGCCGAGACGGCGCCCGAGCCCGAGCCCGACCGCGACGACGCGCGGCGCGAGCACCCCGCACCCCAGATCCCACCGGCCTCGGCCGGCAAGCCCAAGCGCGGCGCACGACGTTCGTCTCGCGCGACCGAGCCGGCGACGCGCGTCGCCACCCCTGACCGAGGAGACCGTACGTGACCCGCATCCTGCTCGTGGAGGACGAGATCGCCCTCAGCGACCCGCTCAGCTTCCTGCTCGAGCGCGAGGGCTACGAGGTGGAGGTCGCCGACGACGGCCCGTCGGCCATCACCGCGTTCGACCAGCGCGGCGCCGACCTCGTGCTCCTCGACCTCATGCTGCCGGGCCTGCCCGGCACCGAGGTGTGCCGCGAGCTGCGCTCCCGCTCGACCGTGCCGATCATCATGCTCACGGCGAAGGATTCCGAGATCGACATCGTCGTGGGGCTCGAGCTCGGCGCCGACGACTACGTCACGAAGCCGTACTCGACACGCGAGCTCCTGGCGCGCATCCGGGCGGTGCTGCGCCGCCGGCTCGAGGTCGAGGACTTCGACGAGGCGATCCTCGAGGGCGGGCGCGTGCGCATGGACGTCGACCGGCACACCGTCGAGGTCGACGGCGACCCCGTCGCCATGCCGCTGAAGGAATTCGAGCTGCTCGAGCTGCTCATGCGCAACCCGGGCCGGGTGCTCACGCGCGGCCAGCTCATCGACCGCGTCTGGGGTTCCGACTACTTCGGCGACACCAAGACGCTCGACGTGCACATCAAGCGCATCCGGTCGAAGATCGAGCGCCAGCCGTCGGAGCCCGTGCAGCTCGTCACCGTGCGCGGACTCGGCTACCGCTTCGAGGCGTAGGCGGTCGCACCCCTCGCACGCCGGTCACGGCATGCGAGTGCATGCGCCGCCACGGATGCCGCGGCATCCGCTCGCGCTGCATCGCTCGCGTGGTCGCGCGTGCCGCCTACGGGGCGAGGTCGGCGTACTCGGGGAGGCGCGAGTCGAGCACCGGGACCTGCTTCTCGAGGCCCTCGGCGTCGCCCGCCTGGAAGAAGAGGAGCGCCAGGCCGCCGACCTCGGCGTCGAGGCCCGCGAGCACGACCTTCTCCTCGTCTTCGGAGCCCAGCACCACGGTCTGGCCGGCCTCGACCTCGATCTCGGTGACGTCGCCGCCGCCCTCGCCGACCTGCACGCCCAGCGTCGCGTCGTCGTCGCCCGTGTTGACGATGGTCATCACGAGGGTGCCCTCGTCGCCGTCCTCGCTCACGATGAGGATGTTGCGCAGGTCGAGGTCGCCGACGTCGGCCGAGACGCCGTCGCTCGGGTCGTACTTCTCGGTGGTCGCCTGGTACGTGAGCATGGCGCAGCCGCTCGCGCCGAGCGCGAGAACGATGGCCAGGGCAGCGGATGCCGCGAGACGCGCCTTCACAGAACCTCCAAGAGCGAGCGTGCGCGCGAACGGATGCGAGCCCGCGCGAGGGGATCGATCCGAGTGTAGCCTACGGCGCACGGGCCTCCCGGGAGGGGTGGCGAACCTTAGCATGATCCCGAATGTGATATCCTGAAAGTTGCCGAAAGGACATTCATTCATGCTTTTTGAGGTTGGCGAGACCGTCGTTTACCCCCACCACGGAGCCGCAACGATCACCGAAGTGAAGAAACGGATCATCAAGGGTGAAGAGAAGCTCTACCTCAAGCTGAACGTCACGCAGGGCGATCTCGTCATCGAGGTTCCCGCCGAGAACGTCGACCTCGTCGGCGTGCGCGACGTCATCGGCAAGGAGGGCCTCGACAAGGTCTTCGAGGTGCTTCGCGCCCCCTTCACCGAGGAGCCCACCAACTGGTCCCGGCGCTACAAGGCGAACCTCGAGAAGCTCGCCTCCGGCGACGTGATCAAGGTCTCCGAGGTCGTCCGCGACCTGTGGCGGCGCGACCAGGACCGCGGCCTCTCCGCCGGTGAGAAGCGCATGCTCGCGAAGGCCCGTCAGATCCTGATCTCCGAGCTCGCACTCGCCGAGAAGACCGACGAGGAGCAGGCCTCGACCGTGCTCGACGAGGTGCTCGCCTCCTAGCGCGGAGCCACCGCTCACCGTCCCACCGCACCCGGCCTCGCGCCGGGTGCGGCGCGATACGCTCGAACCATGAGCGCGTCAACGGTCGCCGTCATCGTCGTCGCCGCGGGCAGCGGCACGCGCCTCGGGCATGTCGAGCCCAAGGCGTTCGTGCCGCTCGGCGCCGAGACGATCCTCGGCGTCGCGTTGGATGCCGTGCTCGGCATGCACGAGACGCCGCACGTGGTGCTGGTGGTGCCGGGCGACCGCGTCGATGAGACGCGGGCCCGCTTCGCAGCCGTCGCGGCCGCGGCATCCGCGCCGCTCGACGTCGTCGCGGGCGGCGACTCACGGCAGGAGTCGGTCGCGTCCGGGCTCGCGGTGCTGCCGCACCTCGTCGACACCGTGCTCGTGCACGACGCGGCGCGCCCGCTGACGCCGTCGATCGTGTTCGACGAGGTCGTGGCGGCCGTGCGGGCGCGCGGGCACGGCGTGATCCCCGCCCTCGACGTGGTCGACACCATCAAGCGCGTCGGCCCCCACGGGCGCGTGCTCGAGACGATCGATCGGTCGGAGCTCGCCGCCGTGCAGACCCCGCAGGGGTTCCCGCGGTCGGCGCTCGACGCCGCCTACGCCGCCGCGACGACGGAGTTCACCGACGACGCGGCGCTCGCGGCATCCGCCGGCCTCGCCGTCGACGTCGTGCCGGGCGACGCGCGCGCGTTCAAGGTCACGCTGCCCGCCGACCTGCGCCGGGCCGAGGCGATCGTCGCCGAGCGGGCGTCGCGTCTCGCGCCCCCTGCCACCGGGGCGACGGATGCCGCGGCGGCCGCCACCATCGAGGAGTACGCCGAGGCGCCCGCGATCGCCCTGCCCCGCATCGGCACGGGCGTCGACGTGCACGCGTTCGCCGACGACCCGCGCACCCCGCTCTGGCTCGCCGGCCTGCACTGGGAGCACGAGCGGGGGCTCGCCGGGCACAGCGACGGCGACGTGGCCTGCCACGCCATCTGCGACGCGCTGCTCGCCGCGGCCGGCCTGGGCGACGTCGGCGGGGTGTTCGGCACGGGCGACCCGCGCTTCGAGGGCGCGCACGGCGAGGTGTTCCTCGCCGAGACGCTCCGTCTGCTGCAGGAGGCCGGGCTGGCGGTCGGCAACGTGTCGGTGCAGGTGCTCGGCAACCGCCCGAAGCTCGCGCCGCGGCGCAGCGAGGCGGAGGCGTTCCTCTCGGGCATCCTCGGCGCGCCCGTGAGCGTGGCGGCGACGACGACCGACGGCCTCGGGTTCACGGGCCGCGGCGAGGGCATCGCGGCGATCGCGACCGCCGTGGTCGTGCCCGCCTGACCCCGTCGCGTCACACGAGTGGCGGCGCTGCGCCCGCCGGTAGGCTTGGCGGGTGACCGTGCGACTCTACGACTCGAAGGCCCAGGCCCTGCGTGACTTCGTGCCCCTTCGCGAGGGGCGCGTCGGCATGTACGTCTGCGGCCCCACCGTGCAGTCGAGCCCGCACATCGGGCACCTGCGCAGCGCACTCGTCTACGACATCCTGCGTCGCTGGTTCTCGTACCGCGGCTACGACGTGATGTTCGTGCGCAACGTCACCGACATCGACGACAAGATCCTCGCCGCGGCCGATGAAGAGGACTCGAAGTTCGAGGAGTGGTGGGCGCTGGCCTACCGCGTCGAGCTGGAGTTCACGGCCGCGTACGCGTCGCTCGGCATCCTCGCGCCGACCTACGAACCGCGCGCGACCGCGAGCGTGCAGCAGATGCAGGAGCTGATCGCCCGCCTCATCGAGAAGGGCCACGCGTACGCCGCGCCCGACGGCTCGGGCGACGTGTACTTCGACACCTCGAGCTGGCCCGCCTACGGCGAGCTCACGCGGCAGTCGCGCGACCACATGGAGGCCGCGGCCGACGCGGATCCGCGCGGCAAGCGCGACCCGCGCGACTTCGCGCTCTGGAAGGGGCGCAAGCCCGAGGAGCCCGCGTCGGCGGCGTGGGAGTCGCCATGGGGCCCCGGCCGCCCCGGCTGGCACATCGAGTGCTCGGCCATGGCCGCCCGCTACCTCGGCGAGGAGTTCGACCTGCACGGCGGCGGGCTCGACCTGCGCTTCCCGCACCACGAGAACGAGCTCGCCCAGTCCACGGCCGACGGACAGGGGTTCGCGCGCTACTGGGTGCACAACGGGCTCGTCAACGTCGGCGGGCAGAAGATGTCGAAGTCGCTCGGCAACTCGGTCTACGCGAGCGACCTCCTCGAGCTCGCCACACCGCTGGCCGTGCGCTACCTGCTCGGCGCGGCGCACTACCGATCGACGCTCGACTACCAGCCCTCCTCGCTCGCGGAGTCCGAGGCGGCGGTCGACCGCATCCGCTCGTTCCTCGTGCGGGTCGAGCGGCGCCTCGCCGGCACGCGCTTCGCGGGCGTCGGCAGTCCGGTCATCCCCGACGCGTTCGCCGCGGCCATGGACGACGACCTCTCCGTGCCGCAGGCGCTCGCCGTGCTGCACGACACCGTGCGTGCGGGCAACCAGGCGCTCGACGCCGAGGAGCTCCACGATGCGGCGAGCCTGCACGGCCAGGTCGTCGCGATGGTCGAGGTGCTCGGCATCGACCCGCGCGACCCGCACTGGGCGCCCGACGCGGGGCCGGCGGCATCCGCGCTCGACGCGCTCGTCACCCGCCTCATCGAGGACCGCCAGGCCGCACGGGCCGGGCGCGACTTCGCGGCGGCCGACCGCATCCGCGCGGAGCTCGCCGCGGCGGGCATCACCATCGAAGACAGCCAGACCGGAACGCATTGGAGCCTCGGATCATGAAGGGCAGCAGCGGCAAGTCGCGCGCCGGAGCGGTGCGCAAGAGCAGGGGCAAGCAGGTCGGCTCCGGCGGCCAGGGCCGGCAGGCGCTCGAGGGCAAGGGGCCGACCCCCAAGGCGGAGGACCGCGCCTGGCACCCGGCCGGCAAGCGCAAGGCGGCCGAGGAGCGGTACCGCGCCTCGGGCGGCAAGGGCAAGCCGGGCCAGAAGGTCGCCGGCCAGCGTGCCGGTGCTCCCCGCGGCGCCTCGGGCGCGTCGCGCCGGGCGAAGTCGGGCGACGAGTCCGAGATCGTGACGGGCCGCAACTCGGTCGTCGAGGCGCTGCGCGCGCGCATCCCGGCGACGACGCTCTACGTGGCCGCCCGCGTCGAGATGGACGACCGCGTGAAGGAGGCGATGAAGATCGCCACCAACCGCGACATCCCGATCCTCGAGGTCATGCGGCCCGAGCTCGACCGGCTCGCGGGCGAGGGTGCGGTGCACCAGGGGCTCGCCCTCAAGGTGCCGCCCTACGAGTACGCGCACCCGATCGAGCTGCTCGACGAAGTGCTCGCGCGCGACGAGACGCCGCTGCTCGTGGCGCTCGACGGCATCACCGACCCACGCAACCTCGGCGCCATCCTGCGGTCGACGGGGGCGTTCGGCGGGCAGGGCGTGATCGTGCCGCAGCGCCGTTCGGTGAGCGTCAACGCCGCGGCGTGGAAGACCTCTGCGGGCGCCGCCGCCCGCGTGCCCGTGGCGATGGCGTCGAACCTCACGCAGACGCTGAAGGCGCTGAAGGAGCGCGGCGTGTTCGTGCTCGGCCTCGACGCCGACGGCGACGTGTCGCTGCCCGGGCTCACCTGGGCCGACCGTCCGATCGTCGTCGTCGTCGGCAGCGAGGGCAAGGGGCTGTCGCGGCTCGTCGCCGAGACGTGCGACGCCATCGTCTCGATCCCCATCGGGTCGTCGACCGAGTCGTTGAACGCGGGCATCGCGGCATCCGTCACGCTCTACGAGATCTCGAAGCTGCGGGTGACGGGGTAGCGGGGCGCTCCTCTGCCCGGCGCTGCCCGGCTTGCCGGCTGCTGTCAAGGGACTCGATCGGGCGCGCCCGCTCACGTAACGTCGCTCGGCATGAGCGACCGCATGGACGAGATCCGGGACGACCGAGCAGGAGAACGAACCGAAGCCGAGCCCACGCCGGCCGCGGTCGCGCGAGCCGAGCTCGCGGACCCGCCGCCCGACTCCGAGGACGAGCGCGAGCTCATCACGAAACTCGTCACGGGCGCCGACACGGCGCTCCTCACGAGCCGCGGCGCCGACGGGACGCTGCACGCGCGGCCGCTCGCGGTGCTGCAGAAGGACTTCGACGGCGTCGTGCGGTTCCTCGTGCAGCACCCGAGCGAGAAGACGCTCGAGATCGAGGCGGACCCCATCGTGAACGTCTCGTTCGCGTCGCGCCACGGCTACCTGTCGATCGCCGGCCGCGCCTCGGTGGTGCGCGACGACGCCCTCGTCGACGAGCTGTGGAACCCCGCGGCCGAGGCGTGGTTCCCGCAGGGCAGGGACGACCCGCGCATCGCCGTCGTCGAGGTCGCCGGTGACGGCGCCGAGTACTGGGCGAAGACCGAGCCGGGCGTGTTCTCGCTCGTCAAGGCCGCCGCGGCGATCGTGACGCGTCGCCCGCCCGACATCGGCGAGAACCGCAGCGTCGCGCTCTGAGGCGACGCCCGGGCAGCGTCGCGCTCTGAGCTGGCTCACTCCCGCAACGCGGCGGCCAGCGATCCCACGTTCGCGGGATCGGGCTCGAGCTCGCCGCGCTCGATGCGGTGGCCCAGCTCGACGACCGCGCGGTTCACCGGCGTGGGCACGCCGAGCCGTGCGCCCTCCGCGACGACCGTGCCGTTGAGGTCGTCGACCTCGCTGCGTCGGCCCTTGCGCCAGTCCTGCAGCACGGTCGTCGTGGCGCCCGGCACGACGAACCGGTCGTAGAGCACGTCGAGCATCGTCTCGACGACGTGGTCGGGTCGATCGAGGTCGGATGCCGCGAGCCCGAAGATCGGGAGGACGTCGCGTCCGCCCGCCCGCCCGACGTCGAGCGCCTCCTGTCCGGCGCGGAGCATGACCTCGCGCAGGCCCGGGACGGCGATCGCATCCAGCATGGGCAGCCCGAGGCTCGCGGTCGTGACGAGGGTCGTGGCGTTGCTCACGAGCTTCATCCACTTCGCGGCGGCGATGTCGTCGAAGCGTTCGACGCTGCCCGAGTGCGCGAGCAGCGCGGCGACCGCGTCCCCGGCCGGGCGGGCGTCGACCGCGAACCACGAGCGCGCCGGCGGCGTGTGCCGGTGCACGACGCCCGGCTCGGTCATGGTCGCCGACACCTCGATGACGGTGCCCACGGCCCGGTCTGGTCCGAGCACCCGGGCGACGGCCTCGGTCGTCATGCCGTTCTGCACCGCGGCGACGACCCCGGCGTCGGCGAGCACCGGCCGGATGAGCTGCGTCGCCCATTCCGAGTCGTACGCCTTCATCACGAGCAGCACGACGTCGAACGGATGCCGCAGCGTCGCGACCTCGCACAGGTGCACGACCCGCGGCCGCACCTCGAGGTCGCCGTCGGCCATGCGGATCACGAGTCCCCGCTCGCGCATCGCCTCGACGTGCGCCGGCCATTGCTCGACCAACGTCACGTCGACGCCGGCCGCCGTGAGGTCGGCGCCGATCGAGGCGCCGTTCGCCCCCGCACCGAGCACCGCGACGCGCAGGTCGATCCCGCCATCGGTCATGCCGACTCCTCTGCTCGGCCCGGAAACACGCTCGAACGCCGGGGCTACAGTCACATTGAACACCCGGGCAAGAAATGGTTGCAAACGGGCCACGAACGGATCAGAGTGTCAATTGCAGCTGAACATTCTCGAAGAGGAGAAGTGATGAGCGCAGTCGATGCGACCTCCGCCCGAGCCCCCCGTCCCGACGAGTTCACCGCGGATCGACCGTTCGTCTTCCGCAATGCCACCGTCATCACCGTCGACTCGCCCGGCGTCATCGAGGGCGGCGACGTCCTCGTGCGCGGCGACACGATCGAGGCCGTCGGGCCGTCGCTCGAGGTGCCCGAGGGCACGCTCGAGATCGACGCGTCGGGCGGCATCCTGACCCCCGGCTTCGTCGACTCGCATCGCCACATGTGGCAGACCGCGCTGCGCGGCTACGGCGGCGACTGGGCCCTCAGCCAGTACTTCGTCTTCTACTACCTGCAGTGGGGCGAGGTGTTCCGCCCCGAGGACGTGTACGCCGGCAACCTGCTGAGCGCGCTCGAGTCGGTCGACACGGGCGTGACCACCACGCTCGACTGGTCGCACGGCCTGCGCAACCCCGACTACGGCGAGGCCGCCCTCGCCGCGCTGCGCGAGATCCCGGGCCGGTTCGTGCTCGCCTACGGCAACTACCTGGCCGGGCCGTGGGAGTGGTCGAACACGCCGGAGTTCCGGAGGTTCGTGTCCGACAACTTCTCGTCGCCCGACGACATGATGCGCCTGCAGCTCGCGTTCGACGTGCCGGGCTCCGCCGAGTTCCCCGAGCGCGCCGCCTTCGAGGCCGCGCGCGAGCTCGGAGTCCGGGTCACCACGCACGCCGGCGTGTGGGGCGCCACGACCGACACCGCGATCACGCAGATGTACGACGCGGGATTCATGACCCCCGAGATCACGTACGTGCACGCGGCATCCCTCAACGAGCAGAGCTACCAGAAGATCGCCGCGACCGGCGGCACCATCTCGGTGGCGACCGAGTCGGAGCAGAGCGCCGGGCAGGGCTACCCGTCGAGCTGGGTGGCGCGCCGCTACGGCATCCCGACCTCGATCTCGATGGACACGAGCGTGTGGTGGAGCGCCGACTTCTTCTCGGCGATGCGGGCGACGCTGAGCGCCGACCGCTCGCGCGACCACCTCGAGGCGCACGCGGTGAACGAGACGATCGTCGCCAACCGCCTGCGCGCCGAGGACGTCGTGCGCATGGCGACCATGGGCGGCGCGAAGGCGCTCGGCATGGAGGACGTCATCGGGTCGATCACGCCCGGCAAGAAGGCCGACCTGCTGCTCATCAAGAACGACGACTCCCCGGCGATGACGCCGATCCTGCACCCGTACGCGCACGTCGTGTACCAGGCGGGCACGGCCGACGTGCACACCGTGGTCGTGAACGGTCGCGTCGTGAAGTACGCGGGCAAGCGCATCGGGCTCGAGCTCGCGCCGATCGCCGACAAGGTCGCGGCATCCGTCGAGTACGTGCGCTCGAAGCTCGGCGACCAGGCCTGGGACGAGGGCATGCACCCCGAGCTGCCGCCGGCCGAGCAGATCGAGAACCCCTACACCTACACCGAGGGCGACGCCCACGTGACGGCGGCGACGGGAGACCGATGATCCTGCATCTCGCCGCGTTCACCTGGAAGGACGACGTCACCGCCGACGACATCGCCGAGCTCACCTCGCAGCTGCGCGACATGGCCGCGCAGATCCCCGAGTTGCGGTCCTACTACTGCGGTCCGAACCTGCGGGTGCGGCCGAGTCCGGCCGACTACGGCGTCGCCGCGATGGTGGAGGACTCGCGGGCGCTCGAGGCCTACCTCGACGCGCCCGCGCACGCCGCCGTCTACGAGCGCCTGCTCGGTCGCATGATCGCCGACCGCGTCGCGGTGCAACTCGACCTGGGTGCGGACGCGGGTCCGTGACCGGGACCATGCGTGCGGCGGTCCTCCACGCGGCGGGCGACCTGCGCGTGGAGGATCGGGAGGTCCCGAGCCCGGGGCCCGGCGAGGTGCTCGTGCGGGTGGCCGTGTGCGGCGTGTGCGGCACCGACGCCACCGAGTACGACCGCGGGCCGGTGCTCACGGTGCCGCCGGTCGTGCTCGGGCACGAGTTCGCGGGCGTCGTCGAGGCCGTCGGCGAGGGCGTCGACGGGCTCGCACCGGGCGCGGTCGTCGTCTGCGGCGCCGGCGTCAGCTGCGGCACCTGCAAACGCTGCCGCGAGGGCCGCACGAACCTCTGCCGGGAGTACCGAACGCTCGGCCTGCAGCTCGACGGCGGGCTCGCGGGCTACGTCGTGGCGCCCGCCGGCATCCTCCTCGACGTCTCGGACTCGGGTCTGTCGCTCGACACGCTCGGCCTCGTGCAGCCCATGGCCATCGCCGTGCACGTCGTGTCGCGCAGCGGCCTGCATGCGGGACAGGACGCCGTGGTGGTCGGGGTCGGCGGCATCGGCTCGTTCATCACCTTCGCGGCCGCGGCGTCCGGCGCTCGCGTCATCGCGGTCGACCGCAGTCCCGCCCGGCTGGAGCTCGCGCGGGCGCTCGGCGCGTCCGACGCGGTGCTCGCCGACGAGCCGCTGCCCGACCAGCTGCGGCGGCTCGGCGTGGAGCCGGACGTGCTCTTCGAGGTCAGCGGTTCGGGGGCTGGGCTCGAGGCCGTGTTCGCCGCGGCGGTACCGGGATCCGTGATCGTGCCCGTCGGCGTGCAGAAGGCCGAGGTCGCCGTGCCGCTCGGATCGTGGACCCTGCGCGAGCTCGCCGTCGTGGGCAGCGTCGCGCACGTGTTCGCGACCGACGTGCCCGCAGCGGTGCGCCTGCTCGGAACTCGGCCCGACTGGTCGGACCTCGCCTCGGAGGTGCTCCCGCTCGACGGCCTCGTCGACGACGCGCTCGCGCCGCTGGTGCGCGGCGGCGCCCGGCAGATCAAGACGCTCATCGACCCGTGGATCGCGGCGCCCCGACCGGCCGTGCACGCGGGGGCGTCAAGGTCGGGGGAGTCGTGATGCCGCAGCGCGTGCCCGGGACGCCCGCGTCAGCGGGAGAGGCCGTCCATCGCCCGCAGCACGTCGACGGCCGAGTTCAGCGGCGCCGCGGCGTCGAACTCGGGCGCGTCGGGTGCGTCGGGCAGCGTGCGGTGCTGCTCCCGGCGGCCCACGATGAACCAGATGCCGCGCGCGGGCGTCGTGCCCCGGTTCGAGTAGAGGTGCGGTCGCACCGAGTCGAAGTGGAGGGAGTCGCCCGGCCCGAGCACGAAGGTGTCGAAGTCGAGCTGCAGCGTGAGCTCGCCCTCGAGGATGTACGCGTACTCCACGCCCGCGTGGCGCATGAGCCGGCCCTCGACGGAGCTCGACCCACCCGGATCGTAGGTGACGAGCAGGGCGTCGTTGCTGCCGTCGCCCACCGCGAGGCGCTCCCAGCGCACGCCGTTCTCCATCTCGAGCACGGGGTTGTCGTCCGCGCGCTGCACGGGGCTCGGCTTCGCCGCGTCGTCGCGTCGGGCGACCGGGCCCACGCCGAGGAGCTCGTCGAGCGAGACGCCCAGCTGGCTCACGATCGCGTAGAGGGTCGACACCGACGGTTGCGTCTTGCCCGTCTCGACCTGGGAGATGAGGCTCGGCGAGACGCCGAGCGCCTTCGCGAGCCCGCGCAGGCTCAGGCCCTGGCGGAGGCGAGCGTCGCGCAGCCGCTCGCCGATGTCCTCCGCGGCCATGCCGACTCCGTTCCCTCGCACTGCTGGTGGTGGCGAGGATACACCGCAAATCGTTCAGCGAAGCTGCACAACGTTCGGCAACGACACACGGATGCCGCAACCACGAGAGGAGGGCGACCATGAAGGACACCGGCACGACGGGGATGAACGCCGTCGACTGGGAGGCTCGCGTCGACATGGACCGGTTGCGCTGGGATCGGCTCGGCCGGCTGAAGGCCGAGCTCGAGCGCTCCGACCTCGGCGCACTGCTCGCGTTCGACTTCTCGAACATCCGCTACATGACCTCGACCCACATCGGCACCTGGGCGATGGACAAGCTGATCCGCTTCAGCCTGCTCACGCGGCAGTCCGACCCGATCTCGTGGGACTTCGGGTCGGCGGCCCGCCACCACGCGCTGTACAACCCGTGGCTCGACGTCACGACCGCCGAGCTCGACGCCGATCCGAACGCCCCGCATGAGGGCGCGCGCCGGCCGAGGCTCGAGCGCGGCGCCCGCGCGGGCATCTCGACGCTGCGCGGCGCGTTCACGCCCGACGCCGGCATCGCCGACGAGCTGGCGCGCAAGATCAAGCGCGAGCTCGAGAAGTTCGGCGTCGCCGACCAGCCGCTCGGGGTCGACGTCATCGAGCTGCCCGTGCTGTTCGCCCTGCAGCAGCAGGGCATCGAGGTCGTCGACGGGCAGCAGGTGTTCATGGAGGCCCGACGCATCAAGACGTCCGACGAGATCCGGCTGCTCACGCAGGCGTGCTCGATGGTGGATGCCGCGTACGAGGACCTCTACCGCTTCCTCCGGCCCGGCGTCCGCGAGAACGAGGCCGTCGGGCTCGTCGCCAAGACGCTGTACGACCTCGGCTCGGAGTACGTCGAGGGCGTGAACGCCATCTCGGGCGAGCGGTGCTCGCCGCATCCGCACGTGTTCTCCGACCGGCTGATCCGCCCCGGGGATCCGGCCTTCTTCGACATCCTGCACAGCTACAACGGCTATCGCACGTGCTACTACCGCACGTTCGCGGTGGGATCCGCGAGTTCGGCGCAACGCGACGCGTACACCCGGGCGCGCGAGTACATGGACCGCGCGATCGCGCTCGTGCGGCCGGGCGCGACGACGGCCGACATCGTCGAGGTGTGGCCCGAGGCGCAGGAGTTCGGCTTCGCCGACGAGGAGGCCGCCTTCGCGCTGCAGTACGGCCACGGCGTCGGGCTCTCGATCTGGGAGAAGCCGATCTTCTCCCGGCTCGTGTCGCTCGATCACCCCGAGGTGCTCGAGGAGGGCATGGTCTTCGCGCTCGAGACGTACTGGCCGGCGTCCGACGGCTGGGGCGCCGCGCGCATCGAGGAGGAGGTGGTCGTGACCGCCGACGGCTGCGAGGTCATCACGAAGTTCCCGGCCGAGGAGCTGCTCGTGGCCGGCCGCCGGTACTACACGGTCGACGGCCCGCTCGACCTGCGTCGCGACAGCCAGTCGCACCTGAACACCACGTGGGGACGCGGCGAGGCGTGAACGCAGCGGCACGCGGCATCCGATGACATCGACGAACGGAGGACGGACGAGATGAGCACACGAACGATCGTCGTGGTGGGCGGCACGTCGGGGATCGGCCTGGAACTGTCGCGCAGCCTCGTCGCGCGCGGCGACCGGGTCGTGCTCACGGGGCGCCATCACGCCAAGGCCGAGGCGATCGCCGCCGACGTCGGGCCGGGCGCGTCGGCCGTCGCGGTCGACATCTCGGAGCCCGCGACGATCGCCGGCGCGCTCGCCGCGATCGAAGGACCGGTGCACGGGCTCGTGCTGGCGGCGATCGAGCGCGACGCGAACACGATCCGCGACTACGACATGGTGCGCGCCCAGCGACTCATCACGCTGAAGCTCGTGGGGTACACCGAGACGGTGCACACGCTGCTCGACCGGCTGGAGCCGTCGGGCGGTACGGGCATCGTGCTCTTCGGCGGCCGTGCGAAGGACATGCCCTACCCCGGCTCGACGACGGTCTCGACGATCAACGGCGGCGTCGAGGGCCTCGTGAACACGCTCGCCCACGAGCTCGCGCCGATCCGCGTGAACGCGCTGCATCCGGGCATCATCGGCGACAGCCCGTTCTGGTCGGCGAAGCCGGCCGGGGTCCTCGACCAGTACCGGCAGCGCACGCCGGGCGGCGAGCTCGCGACGATGGCCGACGTGGTGGGTGCGGTGCAGTTCCTGCTCGACAACCGCGGGGTCTCGGGCACGAGCGTCTACGTCGACCGGGGGTGGCGACTCACCTGAGCCGCCTCGGGCGGGCCTGGTCGCGCCGGAGACGCCGCCGCGTGATCTCGGCGATGGCCGACCAGTCGGCGTCGTGCAGCTCGGGATCGGCGAGTGCCTCCTCGAAGACGCCGCGGAGCGCCTCGGCCGTCGGCAGCTCGACGCCGGCCGCCGCGGCGATGTCCTCGGCGAGCCCGAGGTCCTTGAGGCCGAGCGCGATGTCGAAGCCCGCCGGGTGGTACCTGCGGTTCGCGATGATGTCGCCGTAGGAGGTGTACACGATCCCGGCGAACAGCGTGCTGCGCAGCAGCTCGACGAACTCGTTCGCGTCGACGCCCTCGGACTCGACGAGCGTGAGGGACTCGCCGATGGCCTGCATCGCGTGGATGATGTCGTAGTTCACCGCCGCCTTCACGACGTTCGCCGTGCGCGGGTTCGGGCCCAGCACCCAGACGCGCTTGCCGAGGACGTCGAGGAAGGGCCGCGCCCGCTCGATGTCGTCGGCGTCGCCGGCGACGAGCAGGTTGAGCGCGCCCTCGGCGGCCACGGTCGGGCGCCCGAGCACGGGGGAGGCCAGGTAGTGCACGCCCGCGGCGGCGGCCACGGCGGAGATGCGGTCGGCCGCATCGGGGCTGATCGACGCGGTCACCACGTGCAGCCGGCCGGGACCGCCGGCGAACGCCTCGGCCGTGAGCACCGACTCGGCGGCCTCGTCGTTGGCGAGCATCGAGAAGGACACCGGTCGCTGCAGCGCCTCCGCTGCGCTGGTCGCGGCGGTCGCGCCGGCGGCCACGTGCGGCTCCGTCGCTTCGGGCGACCGGTTCCAGACGAGGACGTCGTGCCCCGCCCCCACGAGCCGGGACACCATCGCGCTCCCCATGTTCCCGACGCCCAGGAATCCCACGTCCGCCATCGCATGCTCCTCACGCGGTCGGCTCGGCCGTTCAGCCCAGCTTCACTGTAGCGACGCCGCGTCGGCGCCGTCGAAGACCTCCGGATGCTGCGCCAGCGCGAGGCGCGTGCGTCGGATGTGCCCGAGCAGCACCCGCTCGGCGTCGTCGGCGTCGCCGGTCTCGATGGCGTGCACGAGCAGGTGGTGCTCGTGGTGCACGGCGCGGGCCGCATGCCGGAGGAACAGCCGGGAGTACACCCGGCGGTACGCCTGCGTGCGGTTCCACAACCGGGCGACCGTGTCGCCGAGCATGAGCGTCTCCGCGCCGCGGTAGGTGAGGTCGTGGAACGCGCGGTCGAGGCGCACGAACTCGTCGGCGTCGGCAGCGGACTCCATGGCGTCGGCGATCCGCGCCAGCTCCGCGGCATCCGTCTCGCCGAGGCCCGGGATGCTCATGCGGATGAGCTTCCTCTCCATTCGCTAGCGCACCCGGTACAGCTCGTCTCACTCGGCGAGGCTGAGGCGCGACACCCACGCGCCGGTGTTCGCCACGACCGTGACGAGCCCCTCGCCCTCGAGCGCCCGGATGGCCTCGCGGACGGGCACGCGGCTCGCCCCGTACTCCTCGGCGAGCCGCTCCTGTCGGATGCGGGTGCCGGGGGCGAGCACCCCGTCGAGGATGTCGCGGCGCAGCGCGTCCGCGATCCGCCGTCCGGCCGCGCCGTGCGCCGCGGCTCCCGTGTCGTCCGCGATGGGGGTCGCCGTCGCCTGGGCCATCGCGGTCACGCCTCGGGGTGCCCGGGATGCCACAGGCGAACCGCGGCATCCGCCTCGTAGGCCTTGCCCTGCGGGAAGCTGACGAGCTCGAACTGCATGCCCCACGGCGCGCGGAAGTACACCCAGCGCTGCCCCTCGCTCGCGTTGCGGCTCGCCACGGGTTCGCCCATGACCTCGACGCCGCGCGACCGCAGGTACTCGACCGCCGCGTCGAGGTCGTCGACGTAGATCGCGAGGTGGTGGCCGCCGAGGTCGCTGTTGCGCGGCACGGGCTTCTGCCCGTCGGCGGCCTCGTACTGGAACACCTCCAGGTTGGTGCCGTGGCCGAGTCGGTAGAAGCGCAGTTCGCGCATGATCGTGCGGGGGTGCACGCCGAGCTGCTCCTGCATCCAGTCGTCGTCGCGCTCGAACGGCCCGAGCGTGTAGACGTACTGCGCGCCGAGCACGTCGACGAGGAACTCGTGCGCCTCCTCGAGGTCGGGCACGGTGATGCCGAGGTGGTCGGCGCCGCGCACTCCGGGCAGTGGCATCTCGCGTCCTCGCGTTCCGGTTTCGCCGCGCCGCCAAGCGGATGCGGTCGTATTGGATCCAGTATCACGCTCGAAGCGCGGGATTGCGAGGAGTCTCCGCCGAATCCATTGAGATTGGATGCAACGGGGCCTATGCTGGCCGCACGTGACGCCCGCCGCGGTGCGGCGTCGCGCGCCCCGTCGATGGAGAGGAGGGCGTGATGCCCAGTCGCGAGCCCCTCGCCCCCGGCGCCCCGTGGATCGAGCTGCGCTCGACCGAGGAGGACTGGCGTGCCGCCGATCCCGCGCTGCTCACGGGCATGCTGGCCGAGCTGCATCTCATCCGCGCGTTCGAGGAGACCGTGCTCGACCTGGCCGGGGCGGGCCTCGTGCACGGACCGGCGCACTCGAGCATCGGGCAGGAGGGCGGCGCGGTCGGCTCCATCATCGGGCTGCGATCGACGGATGCCGTCAACGGCTCGCACCGCGGCCACCACCAGTTCCTCGCGAAGGCGCTCACGCACGTCACGGGCGGGCGCTTCGCGCTCGACGCGGTCGTCACGCCCGACGTGGCCGAGGTGCTCCGCCGCACGCTCGCCGAGATCCTCGGACTGGCTCAGGGGTACTGCCGCGGACGCGGCGGCTCGATGCACCTGCAGTGGCTCGAGGCGGGAGCGCTCGGCACGAACGCCATCGTCGGCGGTGGCGTGCCCGGCGCGGCGGGCAGCGCGTGGGCGCAGCGGCACGCCGGCACCAGCGACGCGACGTTCACCTACTTCGGCGACGGCGCCGTGAACATCGGGTCGGTGCTCGAGACGATGAACCTCGCCTCCGCCTGGGACCTTCCGCTCGCGTTCTTCATCGAGAACAACCTCTACGCCGTCGCGACGCGCATCGACGAGGTGACGCGCGAGCGGCGCCTCTCGGCCCGTGGCCTCGGATTCGCGACGCCGGCCTGGCGCGTCGACGGCATGGATCCGCTCGCGGTGCACCTCGCCACGGGCGAGGCGCTCGACCTGCTCCGCACCGGTGGCGGTCCGGTCGTGATCGAGGCGGAGGTGTACCGCTACTTCCACCAGAACGGCCCCTTCCCCGGAAGCGCGTTCGGCTACCGCACGAAGGACGAGGAGCAGTCGTGGCGCGACCGCGACCCGATCGCGCGGATGGAACGGGAGCTGCGCGCGCTCGGGCACGTCGGCGAGGCCGAGGCGGCATCCGTGCGCGAGCAGGCCGTGCAGGCGATGCGCGAGACGGTCGCGCAGCTCGTCGAGGACGACCCCGAGACGGAGGGGCAGCGCCGCATCGTCCCGGCGTTGTGGCCCGATCCGTCGTTCGTCGACGTCGGCATCCGAGGCGACGCGAGCGAGCTCGCGGGCGCGCGCGTGGCCGACCCCGCGGCATCCGCCGAGCCGGGCACCGAGGCGGAGGAGGAGACCCGGTTCGTCGACGCCATCGCCGCCGTGCTCGATCG
>CBFGWW010000029.1:0-20944 GCA_965652625.1 uncultured Agromyces sp. | reverse complement strand
TGTCCATGCGGTCGAGGATGAAGTTCGTCGTGCCGTTGACGATGCCGAGGATGCGATCGATGCGGTCGCCGGCGAGGCTGTCGCGCAGGGGCCGGATGATGGGGATCGCGCCGCCGACGGCGGCCTCGTAGGACAGCTGCGCGCCCACCTGCTGCGCCGCGGCGAACAGCTCCGGGCCGTGCGTGGCCAGGAGCGCCTTGTTGCCCGTGACGATGTCGGCCCCCGAGGCGATGGCGGCGAGCACGAGCGTGCGGGCGGGCTCGAGGCCGCCCATGAGCTCGATCACGATGTCGGAGCCGAGGATCAGCGCCTCGGCGTCGGTCGTGAACAGGTCGCGCGGCAGGTCGGCGTCGCGACGGGCTTCGGGGTCGCGCACGGCGATGCCGACGAGCTCGAGGCGCGCGCCGATGCGCTGCGTGAGCTCGTCGGAGTGCTCGAGCAGGAGCCGGGCCACCTGCGAGCCGACGGATCCGGCGCCGAGGAGGCCGACGCGGATGGAGCGGTACTCGATCATGCAGGGGTCCCTTCCAGGCCGGCGGATGCCTCGAGCCCCGCGTCGCGGGCGAGCAGGTCGGCCTCGGTCTCGCCGTGCACGATCACCCGGGCCTCCCCGTCGCGCACGGCGACGACCGGCGGCCGGGGCACGTGGTTGTAGTTGTTCGCGAGCGACCAGCAGTAGGCGCCCGTGGCGGCGACCGCCACGAGGTCGCCCGGTGCGACGTCGTGCGGCAGGTAGTCGGCGTCGACGACGATGTCGCCCGACTCGCAGTGCTTGCCCGCGATGCGCACGAGCGCGGGCGGCTCGTCGGAGACGCGGCCCGCGAGGCGCACGGTGTAGTCGGCGCCGTAGAGCGCGGTGCGCGCGTTGTCGCTCATGCCGCCGTCGACCGAGACGTAGTGGCGCCAGGTGCCGCCGTCGAGCGGCACGGGCTTCACCGTGCCGACCGTGTAGAGGGTGACGCCGGCCGGGCCGATGATCGAGCGGCCGGGCTCGAACGCGAGCTTCGGCACGGGCACGCCGCGGTCGCGGCATCCGCTCGCGACGGCCTCGGCGATGCCGAGCGCGATCTCCTCGATGGGCGTCGGGTCGTCGGCCGAGGTGTAGGCGATGCCGAAGCCGCCGCCGAGGTTGAGCTCGGGCAGCGGCGCGACGCGCGCGAGCTCGGCGTGCGCGGTGAGCAGGCGCTCCGCGGACTCGGCGAAGCCCGCCGAGTCGAAGATCTGCGAGCCGATGTGGCAGTGCAGCCCGAGCAGGTCGAGCGACGGGTGCGAGCGGATGCGCGTGCCGATCTCGACCGCGCGGTCGAGCGAGACGCCGAACTTCTGGTCCTCGTGCGCCGTGGCGAGGAACTCGTGCGTCGAGGCGTGCACGCCGCTGTTCACGCGCAGGCGCACGCGCTGCACGCGGCCGGCGCGCGCCGCGGCATCCGCCACCCGCTCGACCTCGATCTCGGAGTCGATGATGATCGCGCCCACGCCGGCGGCGACCGCGCGCTCGATCTCGGCGACCGACTTGTTGTTGCCGTGGAATCCGATGCGCGCGGGGTCGGCGCCCGCGGCGAGCGCGACCGCGAGCTCGCCGCCCGTGCACACGTCGACCGAGAGGCCGGCCTCGGTCACCCACCGCACGATGGCCCCCGAGAGGAACGCCTTGCCCGCGTAATAGACCGTCACGGTCGTGCCGACGGATGCCGCGGCCGCCTCGAAGGCGGCCAGGATGCGCGCCGCGCGGGCGCGGGCATCGGCCTCGTCGACGACGTAGAGCGGCGTGCCGAACCGGGCGGCCAGGTCGGTGGCGGCCACGCCGCCGATCACGAGGCGGCCGTCGGCGTCGCGGTGCGCGCGCTCGGGCCACACCTGCGGCGCCAGGGCGTTGGGGTCGTCGGGCACGCGGAGCCAGCCGGGAACTGCTGCGGTGGATGCCACGGGGAAACCTCACGGGACGGAGTATCGACGGGTCGCTCGCGGCGAGCGAACCCGGATCGGTTCCTGAAGCCTGCTGCGCGCCGCCCTTGTGGGGCGACTCACCGCGAGTCTACCGAGCGTCGTATGCCGGGCCGAATCGGTGACGGTCTGCGAAGCGGATGCAGGAACTTCCGCCCGACACGCCGCTCCGGTGCACCCGACCCGCCGACCGATCCGAGGTTCTTCCTGCATTCGGATCTCGGCAGGCCGTCGGGTCGGGGGTCAGCCGCAGCTGCCGCGGGTCGCCAGGCTCTGCTCGTCGAGGCTGATGCCGGTCGCGCCGAGCGTGACGGTCGCCGAGCCGGGCTCGACCGCGATCTGCTGCACGTCGACGCCCTCTGGCAGGTACTCGGCGACGCAGACCGGCACGGGGTCGTCGCCCATGAGACGGTCGACGAGACCCGAGACGTCGATGGCGCCGCCGCCGCCCGCGCCCACCTCGACACCCGTCGGCTCGAGCAGCACCGTGTCGCCGGCCGCCGTCGGACGCGCGGTGACGGTGTACTCGATCGGAAGCCCGAGGACCCGCACCGAGTCGGAGTACGCGACCGCGCCGTCGCCGAGCACGACGTCGCCCTGCACCCCGGGGACCTCGATGAGCGAGTTGACCGCCGCCTCGGTCGCCTGGATCGTGGCGGTCGCCCGGCCGACCGGTGCGTCGAGGCCCGGCGGCACGTCCTGCGCCTCGACGTGCACCGCGATCGGCACGCCGTTCACGGTGAGCTCGGGCGCCGAGAGCTCGACCTGGTCCATCGACCCCGAGAGGTACTGCGCGATGACGGAGAACCCCCCGAGGCGCACCTGCACGTCGCCCTCGACGCCCGCGGGCAGGTTCTGCTCGAGCTGCTCGGCGACGCGCTGCTCGGCGACGTTGCGCACGACGAGGTCGGCGACGACGGCGAGCGCGACGAGCACGCCCAGGATCACGAGCACCGTGATCCACACGCGCGCGGCGCGGTTCCGCCGCCGCGGAGGCGCCCCCGCGGCATCCGTCGACGTCGCCGCCTGCGTCACATGCGCTCCGGTGCCGAGACGCCGAGCAGGTCGAGGCCGTTGCGGATGACCTGGCCGGTGGCGTCGTTCACCCAGAGGCGCGTGCGGTGCAGGTCGCCGACGGGCTCGTCGCCGAGCGGCAGCACGCGGCAGTTGTCGTACCAGCGGTGGTAGAGGCCCGCGAGCTCCTCGATGTAGCGCGCGACGCGGTGCGGCTCGCGCAGCTCCGCCGCCTGCGCGACGATGCGCGGGAACTCCTGCAGGCCGCCCAGCAGCGCCGACTCGGTCTCGTGCGTGAGCAGCTCGGGCGCGAACGACGAGCGGTCGACTCCCACGGATGCCGCGTTGCGGGCGACGGCGGACGTGCGCGCGTGCGCGTACTGCACGTAGAACACGGGATTGTCGTTCGTGCGGCGCTTCAGCACCTCGGGGTCGATCGTGAGCGGCGAGTCGGCCGGGTAGCGGGCGAGCGTGTACCGCAGCGCGTCGGTGCCGAGCCACGCCTGCAGGTCGTCGAGCTCGATGATGTTGCCGGCGCGCTTCGAGAGCTTCGCGCCGTTGATGCTCACGAGTTGCCCGATGAGCACCTCGATGTCCCGCTCGGGGTCGTCGCCCGCCGCCCCGGCCAGTGCGCGCAGCCGGTGCACGTACCCGTGGTGGTCGGCACCCAGGAGGTAGATCTTGTGGGCGAACCCGCGGTCGCCCTTGTCGAGGTAGTACGCCGCGTCGGCGGCGAAGTACGTGTAGGCGCCGGTGCCGCGCCGGATGACCCGGTCCTTGTCGTCGCCGAAGTCGGTCGTGCGCACCCAGACGGCGTCGTCCGCGTCGAAGACGTGACCCTGCGCCCTGAGGCGCTCGACGGCGGTGTCGACGTCGGAGAGTCCGTCGTCGCCCTTGTCCTGCAGTCGGCGTTCGCTGGTCCAGACGTCGAAGTGCACGTTGAAGCGTTCGAGCGAGGCGCGGATCTCGGCGAGCTGCAGCTCGTAGGCGATCTCGGTGGCCGTGTGCAGGGCGACCGCCTCGTCGAGCTCGAGCAGCTTCGGCTCGCGCTCGAGCACGCGCGCCGCGAGGTCGCCGATGTAGCTCCCCGGATAGCCGCCCTCGGGGGTCGGCTCGCCCTTCGCCGCCGCCAGCACCGACCGCCCGAAGCTGTCCATCTGGGTGCCGGCGTCGTTGATGTAGTACTCGTTCGCGACGTCGGCGCCCGCAGCGCGCAGCACGCGGCCGATCGAGTCGCCGAGCGCCGCCCAGCGGGTGTGGCCGATGTGCAGGGGGCCGGTGGGGTTGGCCGAGACGAACTCGAGGTTGATGCGCGCCCCGCCCGCGAGCGAGTCGCTGCGTCCGTAGCCCGGGCCCGCCTCGACGATCGTCCTGGCGAGTGCGCCGGCCGCGGCCGCCTCGAGCCGGATGTTGATGAAGCCGGGGCCCGCGACCTCGGCGCTGGCGACGCCGTCGAGGCCGGCGAGCCCGTCGGCGAGCTCGGTGGCGATCTCGCGGGGGTTGGCGCCGAGTGGTTTCGCGACGCGCATGGCGACGTTCGACGCCCAGTCGCCGTGCTCGCGCAGCTTGGGTCGCTCGAGGGTCACCTGGTCGGGGGAGAGCTCGAGCGAGACCTCCGCGCCGGCCGCCCGGCGTCGCTCCACGAGCCCGTTCACGAGGTCGAACAGGGCACGCGAGAGATCGTCGGGAGTCACCCGCAAATCCTACCCGGCACGGTTGATAGGGTTTCGCACATGCCGCGCTCGCCCCACCTCGCACGTACCCGTCCTGCCGGCCTCGCACTCGTGGCTGCGGCATCCGTGGCGCTGCTCGCCGGCTGCACGCCCGGCGCCGGCGGACCCGCCGGAACGGCGGCCGCGACGACCGCGCCGAGCGCCTCGGCGACGGCCGACCCCGAGCCCACCGAGACGGCCGAGCCGCCCGTCCCGTTCGAGATCGCGTGCGACGCGCTGCTCACCGCCGACCAGCTCTACGCCTTCAACCCGAACGTCGGCGCCGACCCCGGCTACCAGCCGAGCGGCGACGACATCGCGACCCTCGTCGACGAGGACGCGGGCACGGCGTGCGGCTACCTCAACCAGACGAGCGGCGAGGTCATCGAGGTCGGCGTCGCGAGGCCCACGACCGCGGCCGGCGAGGAGCGCAGGAACCAGGCGGCGCTCTCGTCGAAGCCCGTGCCGACCTACGGCACCCCGCCCGACGTCGAGGGCTACTTCACCCAGGCGGGCGGCACGGGCGAGGCGCAGGTCTTCCACGGGCCGTACTGGATCGTGATCCGATCGCCCGCGCTGTTCGAGCCGGGCGACGCGGCGCAGCTCGTCGCCTCGGTCCTCGCCAACCTCCCCGCGGCCTGACGGTCGGCGCATGGCGGCGAACTCGTCGACGGGAACGCCCTCGTGGCTGGGCGCCGTCAACGACCGCGCCGGGCTCGCCGTGCTGCTCGAGCAGGGTCCGCTCACGCGCAACCGCATCTGCGAGCTCGTCGGGGTGTCGAAGCCCACGGCCTCGCAGATGATGTCGCGGCTGCTCGCCGCGGGATTCATCGAGGAGCGCGGGCGCACGTCGGGCTCGGCCGGCCGCAGCGCCGTCGTGTACGCCGCGCGCACCGACCGCCCGCTCGGCGTCGCCCTCGACCTCGACGCGTTCGAGCTGCGCGCCACCGTGGTCGACGCGACGGGCGACGAGCGACCCGTCGTGCGCCGGACGCTCCCCCACGACCCGACCGAGCGCTCCCCCGTCGACGAGGTGTCCCGCGCGATCGCCGACGCGAGCGAGGCCGCGGGCGCCGACCCCGACGTCGTGCACTCGGTCGTCATCGGCATCCCCGGCTACGTCGACCCCGGCGAGACGGGAGAGCTGTTCAGCGAGACCCTTCCCGGGTGGCCCGTGCGCGGGCTGCGCTCGATCCTCGAGGGCGAGCTCGGGCGCGAGGTGCGCATCGAGAACGACGTGAACCTCGCCGCCGTCGCGGAGCGCGAGCTCGGCGCGGGCGTCGACCGCGACGTCTTCGCGGTGCTCTGGCTCGGCAACGGCGTCGGCGCCTCGTTCGACGTCGCCGGCGACCTCCACCGCGGCAGCTTCGGCGGCGCCGGAGAGATCGGCTTCCTGCCGCTGTCGGTCGCGGCGAGTGCGCTCGATCCGAGCGCGCGCACCGCGCAAGACCTCGTCGGCGGCCGCGCCGTCGCCCTGCTCGCGCGTCGGCACGGCCTCGACGTCGCCGGCTACCACGCGGTGCGCGAGGCGCTCGCCGAGTCCGACGCCGAGGCCGTGCGCGCCGGCGCCTTCCACGACCTCGCCGAGCGGGTCGCCCACGTGGCGCTGCCGCTGCTCGCGACCCTCGACCCCGGACGCCTCGTGCTCGCCGGGCCCACCGCGAGCCTCGGCGGCGACGCGTTCGCGGCCGAGGTGGAGCGAGGCATCCGCCGCATCAGCCGGTGGTATCCCGAGGTGGTCGCGACCCGCGTCGACCGGGACCCGGTGCTCCGCGGCGCGCGCATCCAGCTCGCCGCCCGCGTGCGCGAGGAGCTGCTCGACACGGTCGCCAGCGTCAGCCTCGCCTGACCGCGATCGGGGCGCCCTCGGTGGCTCGGTCGGGCCGTCGGTGGTCGGAACGCGGGCCCCGGCAGTGGTAGTGTCTACTGCTGTGCGCCTCCGTAGCTCAGGGGATAGAGCGCCGGTTTCCGGTACCGTAGGTCGGGGGTTCGAATCCCTCCGGGGGCACTCCAGGCGATAGCCTCGCCGAGCCGTTCCGAACCTCCCGAGAGGAGGCGGAGATGAGCGTGTTCACCGGCTGGCTCCCGGGCGCCGTGGCGTTCTACGAGGGCCTCGAGGCCGACAACTCCAAGGCGTACTTCACCGAGCATCGCGCCGAGTACGACGAGCTCGTGCTCGCTCCGATGCAGGCCCTGCTCGACGACCTCGCCGGCGAGTTCGGCGAGGGCCGTGTCTTCCGGCCGTACCGCGACATCCGGTTCAGCGCCGACAAGTCGCCCTACAAGACCGCGATCGGGGCGACCGTCGGCGGGTCGGGCTACGTGCAGTTCTCCGCGGCCGGCCTGGGGGTCGGTGCCGGATGCCACGTCATGGCCTCCGACCAGCTGGCACGCTTCCGGGCGGCCGTCGCCGACGATCGCAGCGGCGAGGCGCTCGTCGCGGCGGTGTCCGCGGTGGAGGCCGGCGGCGTCGGCGTCTCGTCGAGCGACCGCCTGAAGCGCGTACCGCGCGGGTACGACGCGGACCACCCGCGAGCCGACCTGCTGCGCGACAAGGACCTCACCGCGTGGGTCGACTGGCCGGTCGAGCCGTGGCTGCACACGCCCGAGGCCGAGCGCCGGGTCGTCGACGCGCTGCGCGCATCCCGCCCGCTCACGGAGTGGCTCGACGCCCATGTGGGCGCGTCGGAGTCCGAGCGCTCGCGCTGACGTGCCGGCGCCACTCGCGACGTCGACACGGGGCATCCGCCGACGCACCCAACGAAACGGCGCGCTCGTTCGTCGATACAGGTGACGGCGGAGTCCCGCCGTCGGGAGGAGGGCTCGGGGTGGCACGCCCGTGGGACGAGGTGGCGACGGCACTGGTCGTCGAGCGCGGCGACGCGCTCAGCCGCTACGCCTACCTGCTCACCGGCAGCGTCGACGACGCCGCCGACCTCGTGCAGGACGCCCTCGTGCGCACGTTCGGCACGCCCCGCCTCGGGCTCACGCTGCCGCGCGCGGAGGCGTACGTCCGCCGCGCGATCCTCAACCAGGTGATCGACCGCTCCCGGCGCGACGGCACCTGGCGACGGGTGCGGCACCTGGCGGTCGCGCCGTCGAGCGTCGACTCGTCGAGCGCGGCGAGCGACGAGCGGCTCGACCTGCTCGAGCGGATCCGGGCGCTCCCGCCCCGGCAGGCGGCGTGCATCGTGCTGCGCTACTACGAGGACCTCACGGTCGACGGCATCGCCGCCGTGCTCGGCATCAGCTCGGGCGCCGTGAAGCGCTACCTGAGCGACGGCCTGCACGCCCTCTCCTCCTCCCTCGATCCGGCCGGAGCGCGCGCCGCGCCGACGGGAGGCGACCATGTCAGCACCTGATCCCACGAACGGCCTCGGCGAGGGCCTGAAGCGTGCAGCGGATGCCGCGACGCCGCGTCCGGTCGACGTCGACGCCGTGCTCACGGCGAGCCGTTCCCGTCGCCGGGCCCGACGCACGGCGGTCGCGGGCAGTGCGGGTGCGCTCGCCGCCGTGCTCGTCGTGGGCGGACTCGTGATCGGCCTGCAGGGCGGCACGGTCTCGAGCGGCGGCGGCACCACCGCCGACGCGCCCGTCGTGTCGGAGTCCGCGGGCGGAGCGGCGGAGGAGGCGCAGGACGACGCGGGCTCGGGCCTCATGTTCGCGATGCCCGAGCGCGTGTACCGCTGCGGGGCGGCCGTCGCCCCGGTCGAGGATCCGACGGGCGCGCCGCTCGCGGTGTCGGTCGAGCCGCCCGTCGCGCCGGTGCCGCCCGGCGGCGCGGCATCCGTCATGGTCACGGTCACGAACACCGGCACCGAGGTCGTCGAGGGCGAACTCTCGCGCGTGCCGGCGATCACGGTGGCCGACGTGGACGTGGTGGCCTGGCACTCGACCGGCACGTCCGAGGCCGGCGCCATCGGGATCTCGCTCGCGCCGGGCGAGTCCGTCACCCTCCCGGGCGTGGTGGAGGCGCTGCACTGCACGGCGGCGGACGACGACGGCACGGGCCTTCCGCCGGACCTCCCGCCCCTCTCCCCCGGGCCCTACGGCCTGGCTGCGGCCGTCGCCTTCTCGACACCCGCGGAGGGCATGGTGCTGCTGCTCTCGTCCGCGCTGGTGCCCATGTCGGTCGGCTGAGATCCCGGCACCTGTGGAGGCGCTGCGAGGCGACGCGCGGCATGGACGAGGCCTCCGACTCCCCCATAGACTCGGGATGGCCCGCGGGGGCGGGGGAAGGGCACTGGTGCATGTCGTCGCGAGGTCGCACGTCAGCTGTTCTCGGGATCATCGTCGGCGCGGTGCTCGCACTCGGTGCGACCGCACCCGCCATGGCGGAGGATCCGGTCGACTTCGGGCAGAGCCCGATCGTCGACACGATCGGGGCCCTCACCGGCGACACCGCTGAGGTCGAGGCGGCGATCGAACGAGCCGCCGACGCGAGCGGCCGCCAGCTCTTCGTCGCCTACGTCGACGAGTTCACCAACCCCGAGGCGGCCGACGCCTGGGCGAACGACACCGCGATCGGCAACAACATGGGCGCCGAGGACTACCTCCTCGCGGTCGCCGTCGACGGTCGCGCCTACTACCTCTCGGCCGACGCGAACGCGTCGCTGTCCGACGCCGAGCTGGCCCGCATCAGCCGGGACGTCATCGAGCCGATGCTCAGCGACGGCGACTGGGCGGGCGCCGCGATCGCCGCCGCCGACGCCATCGGGGGCGGCGGCGCAGGAGGCGGCGGAGGCGGCGGCTGGGGCTGGGTGCTCTTCCTCGTCATCGCGGCCGCGGTCGTCGCGGTCATCGCCATCGTCCTCGCGCGCCGCAGGCGGAAGGCGAAGGCGGAGGCCGGCCCCGCCGGTCCGCCGCAGCCCTCGATCGACGAGCTCCGGCGGCAGGCCGGCAGCGCCCTGGTGCAGGCCGACGACGCGGTGAAGACGAGCGACGACGAACTGGGATTCGCGGTCGCGTCCTACGGCGAGGAGGCGACGGCCGACTTCAGGGCGGCCCTCGACGCTGCCAAGGCGAAGGTCGCCGAGGCGTTCTCGCTCCAGCAGCAGCTCGACGACGCCGACCCCGACACCGACGAGGAGCGCCGCGCCTGGTACTCGGGCATCATCCGGCTCACGGGCGAGGCCGACGCGATCCTCGACGAGCAGGCCGACCGGTTCGACGAGCTCCGGGCGCTCGAGCGGAACGCGCCCGCCGAGCTCCAGCGCGTGCAGGGCGAGGCGGATGCCGCGGCGGCGCGCGTCTCGGCAGCACCCCAGCGACTCGCGGCCCTCGCCGGCACCTACGCGGCGTCGGCCGTGGCCCCGGTCTCCGACAACCCCGCGCAGGCCGACGCCCGGCTCGCGTTCGCGCGCGAGGAGCTCGCGCAGGCCTCGACCGCGGTCGCCGCCCAGCGCGCGAGCGACGCCGCCGTCGGCATCCGCGCGGCCGAGGAGGCGGTCGACCAGGCCGTGCTCCTCGCCGACGCCATCGACCGCCTCGCGACCGACCTCGCCGCCGCCGACCAGGCCGTGTCGGCCGGCGTCGCCGACCTCGAGGCCGATGTGCAGACCGCTCGCGGGCTCGGCGACCCGGGCGCCGCGACCCTCGCCGACCGCGTCGCGGGCGAGGCCGCGGCGCTGCGCGCCGGGCTCGGCGCTCACGGACGCGATCCCCTCGGCGCCCAGGCTCGTGTGGAGCAGGTGAACGCCGAGATCGATGCCGCGATCGCCGGGGTGCGCAATGCGGCGGAGCAGCGCGCCCGGGCCGAGGCGCAGCTCGGCCGCTCGCTCGCGACGGCACGCGCGCAGGTGCAGGCCGCCGAGGACTACCTCGTCGCCCGGCGCGGAGCGGTCGGCGCCGAGGCACGGACGCGCCTCGCCGAGGCGGGCCGTCTGCTCGTCGAGGCGCAGGCGCTCGCGCCGACCGACCCCGCCGGCGCGCTCACCACCGCGCAGCGGGCGGAGTCCCTCGCACGCACGGCGCTCTCGCTCGCCCAGCAGGACGTCGGCGGCTTCGGCGGCGGCATGGCCGGCGGCTTCGGCGCAGGCTACGGCGGCCGGCAGGGCGGCGGAGGCGGCGGCGACCTGTTCGGCGCGGTGCTCGGCGGCATCCTCATCAACTCGGTCCTCGGCGGCGGCGGAGGCGGCGGGGGCGGCATGTTCGGCGGCGGGGGCCGCAGCAGCGGCGGCGGGTTCGGCGGCGGCTTCGGCGGCGGCGGACGACGCTCGCCCGGCAGCTTCGGCGGGTCGGGCACGCGATCGCGCCGCGGGAGCGGAGGCCGCTTCTGAGCCCGGCCGACGACCATCGGAGGACCCGCCGACACCACGCGACGACCCGCCGACACACCCGACCACCACACGACACGACGACCACGACACGACGGACACGCACCACAGGAAAGGGAACACCATGACGAAGCAGTCCATCTTCGGCCGCATCTCGCAGCTCGTGCGGGCGAACATCAACGCCCTCATCGACGAGGCCGAGGACCCGCAGAAGATGCTCGACCAGATGGTGCGGGACTACACCAACTCCATCGCCGACGCCGAGGCCGCGATCGCCGAGACGATCGGCAACCTGCGTCTGCTCGAGGACGACCACCGCGAGGACGTCGAGGCCGCGCGCGAGTGGGGCGAGAAGGCGCTCGCGGCGAGCCGCAAGGGCGACGAGCTCCGCGCCGCCGGCGACGCGCCGGGCGCCGACAAGTTCGACAACCTCGCGAAGGTGGCGCTCAGCCGCCAGATCTCGTCCGAGAACGAGGCCAAGGCGGCCGAGCCGCAGATCGCCGCGCAGACCGAGGTGGTCGACAAGCTCAAGGTGGGCCTCAACGGCATGAAGGAGAAGCTCGTCCAGCTGCAGAACAAGCGCTCCGAGCTCATCGCTCGCGCCAAGACCGCACAGGCGCAGCGCCAGGTGCACGACGCCGTGAAGTCGATCGACATCCTCGACCCCACGAGCGAGATCGGCCGCTTCGAGGAGAAGATCCGCCGCGAGGAGGCGGTCGTGCGCGGCCAGGCCGAGCTCACCGCGTCGAGCCTCGACGCCCAGTTCAACGAGCTCGACGACCTCGGCGAGCTCACCGAGGTCGACGCCCGCCTCGCCGCGCTGAAGTCGGGCGGCTCGTCGCAGGGCGCCATCTCGGGCTGATTCCGGGCAGCGACGGATGCCGCGGGCCGCACGGGCTCGCGGCATCCGTGCGTCTGCGGCGACCTGCGCCACGACCGCGACGGGGTGCTCGCCCCCGCCGTTCGCAAGCCGTGGCCGGATGCCGGCCGTCCGGCGTACCGTGGCCGCATGACGCCCGACGAGGCCGCCGAGGTGCTCGGCGTCCGGCCCGACGCCGACGAGGCCGAGATCGAGCACGCCTACCGGCGCCTCGCCAGGGAGCTGCACCCCGACCTCGTCGCCGGCTCGTCGCCGGGCGCGGTGCGGGCGGCGAACGACCGCTTCGTCGCCGTGATGACGGCGCACGAGGTGCTCGTGCTCGTGGCGCGCGCGCGGGCGCGCCTGAGCGGGGCGACCGAGGCACCCCCGCCGGCCTCGCCCGCGGGCCGACCGGCTCGGCGAGCGTCGGGGGGCGCGGCATCCGACGGCCTGGGGGAGGCGGGCGGGTGGTGGGGCGTCGCCCCCTCGACGCTCGTGCGCGTGGGGGGGGCGGTGCTGACCGTGTCGGGCCTGCCGGTCTGGTCGCCCGTCGACCTGTGGCTGCGGGTGATCCTGCTCGGGGGCTTCGCCCTCGCGACCGGGCTCACCGGCAGGCGCTGGGTGTGGCGGGTGACGCTCGTGCTCATCGGGCTGAACGCGGTCGCCACGGTGCTCGCCACGACCTTCGGCGGCCTGCTGGGGCTCGGATTCATGATCGTGGCGAGCTTCGGGCTCGCGATCCAGGCGCGGCTCGTGCGGTTCCCCGACCAGTGACCTGCGCGCCGTGCACGCGCGATACTGTGAGGCATGCCCGCAACGTTCGTCGTCGTTCCCATGTGGCAGGGCTCCGTGTCGGCGCGTGCGATGAGCCACGCCGACGGCGCGGCCGCGATCCGCGGCGACCTGCCCGCCGCAGCCACCGTCGTGGTCGACGTCCCGGTCGAGGCCGGCGACGCGCTCGGAACCGGGGTGCGTCGCTACAGCGCGCTCCGGCGCGTGCGCGAGCGCACCGAGGAGGCCCTCGCCGCCGTGCCCGACTGGGCGCTCACGGTCGGCGGCGACTGCAGTGCGTCGCTCGCCGCGGTGGCGCACGCCTCGCGCCGTGCCGGGGGCGACCTCGCCGTGCTCTGGCTCGACGCCCACCCCGACCTCAACACGCCCGAGACCTCGCCGTCGGGCGGGTTCGGCGGCATGACCCTGCGGGCGATCGCCGGCGAGGGCGCCGACGGCCTGGCGCTCGACGCCGACACGCGCGTCCCGCCCGGCCGGCTCGTGCTCGGCGGCGTGCGCGCGATCGACGACGAGGAGCGGCGCTTCATCGACGAGCACGGCGTCACGGTGCTCACGGTCGAGGACCTCTCCGATCCCACCATGGTCATCGCCGCGCTCCAGGACACGGGCGCCTCGCAGGTGTTCGTGCACATCGACCTCGACGTGCTCGACCCGTCGGCGCTGGCGGGGCTCTCGTACCCGATGCCGTTCGGCATCGACACCGCTGCCCTCGTGGCCCTGCTGCGTGCGATCGTCGCGGCGTTCCCGCTCGCCGGCGCGGCGATCGCGGGGTTCGCCCCGGCGTCGCCCGAGGCCGCGGAGGACGACCTGCCGACCATCCTGCGACTCGTCGCCGCGCTGACGTCGGGCTCCGCCCGCGACGCCGACGCCCCGGCATCCGACGCCGCCTCGGCCTGAGCCGCAACGGGTGCCGCGCGTCGGCCGTTCTGCCTAGGCTGGGCGATGTCTGCCCGGCGCCGGCCGGGTTCGGAGGGGAGCAGCATGGAGCGCGAGGTGGACGTCGTCGTGATCGGCGCCGGACCCGTGGGCGAGAACGTGGCCGACCGGGCGAAGGCCGGGAACCTCGAGGTCGTGCTCGTCGAGCACGAGCTCGTCGGCGGCGAGTGCTCGTTCTGGGCGTGCGTCCCGTCGAAGACGCTGCTGCGCTCCGCCGCGGCGCTGCGCGCGGCGCAGCGCGTGGACGGGGCCGCCGAGGCGGTCACCGGGGAGCTCGACGTCGCGGCAGTGCTGCAGCGGCGCGACGACTGGGTGTCCGACTGGGACGACGCGGGCGCGGCGAAGTGGGTCGCGAGCGTGGGCGTCGAACTGGCGCGCGGACACGGCCGGCTCGACGGACCGCGTCGCGTCGTCGTCGCGGGCGCCGACGGCGCGGAGACCACGTTCATCGCCCGGCACGCGGTGGTCGTCGCCACCGGATCCGACCCCGCGATCCCGCCGATCGTCGGGCTCGCCGACGCGTCGCCGTGGACGAGTCGCGACGCGACGAGCGTGAAGTCGCCGCCGGCGCGGCTCGCGATCATCGGCGGCGGCTTCGTCGCGGTCGAGATGGCCACCGCCTTCGCCGGCTTCGGCACCGAGGTCACGGTGCTCGCCCGGCACGACGTGCTCGGCGACATGGAGGAGTTCGTCGGCGACGCCGTCGTCGAGGGCCTGCGCGGCCTCGGCGCGACCGTGCGGCTGGGCGTGGAGCCGACGCAGGTCGAGCGCAACGGCTCGGGCGAGGTCGTGCTCACGCTCGACGACGACTCGACGGTGACGGCCGACGAGGTGCTCGTCGCCACCGGTCGCGTCCCCCGCTCCGGGTCCGTCGGCCTCGAGACCGTCGGACTCGAGCCCGACTCCTGGCTCGACGTCGACGAGACGATGCTCGTGCGCGGAGCCGACGGCGACGGCGACTGGCTCTACGCCGTGGGCGACGTGAACCACCGCGCGCTGCTCACCCACCAGGGCAAGTACCAGGGCCGTGCCGCGGGCGACGTGATCGCCGCCCGCGCAGCCGGGCGCCCGGTCGACACCGCGCCGTGGGGCGTGCACGTCGCGACCGCCGACCACGTCGCGGTGCCGGGCGTCGTGTTCGGCGAGCCCGAGGCGGTGTCGGTCGGCCTCACCGAGGCGGCGGCCCGCGGTGCCGGGCGCGAGGTGCGCATCGCCGACGTGCCGATCCAGTCCGCGAGCGGCGCGGGCATCCTCGCCGACGGCTACGAGGGACGGGCGCGCCTCGTCGTCGACGCCGAGCGCGACGTGGTCATCGGGGCGACGTTCGTCGGCCAGGACGTCGCGGAGCTGCTGCACGCGGCCACCATCGCGGTCGTCGGCGAGGTGCCGGTCACGCGCCTCTGGCACGCGGTGCCCGCCTTCCCGACCATGAGCGAGGTGTGGCTGCGCCTGCTCGAGGACCTCGGCCGGCCCGAGGTCGACGCGTGAGCCGCCTGAGCCTGATCGACTCTCCCATCAGCCGCGCCGGCTACTGGTGGGCGACCTTCGTCGGCTTCACCTGGGGCTTCCTCTGGAGCACCGGCCGGGTGGAGCGGCGCGGCGGGCTCATCGTCTTCACGGGCATGCCCAAGTGGACGTTCGGCCGCGGCGGCTCGTGCGTCGGCGGCTGCTACCTCACCGACCGCAACGCGGGCGACGTCGTGCTCGGTCACGAGGCCGTGCACCGCGAGCAGTGGCGCAGGTACGGCATGCTCTTCCCGCTGCTCTACCTCTTCGCCGGGCGGAACCCGCTGCGCAACCGGTTCGAGATCGAGGCCGGTCTCGAGGCGGGCGGCTACCTGCCGAGACGCCGACCGGCCCGGGCGCCGCGCGCTGCGGCATCCGGACCGGTCGATCGGAACGCGCCTCGGGGCGCGTGAGGGTCAGCCCGCCTGGGCCGCCGTCGAGAGCGACGCCACCAGCTCGTCGAGCCCGTAGGTGAGCGAGAGGGCGGTGGGCGGCGAGACCGCGGCGATCAGCTCGGTGCCGACGACCTGCGCGACCTGCCCGCGCGAGACGGCCGGGATCGCCTGGATGGGCGCCGAGGCGAGGAACGCGTCGGCCTCCGCCTGCGTGTCGTGGTAGCTGATGACGAGGTCGCTCTCGAGCTGGTCGAGCTGCTCGTACGAGAGCGTGTAGTAGAACGGCGAGTCGCCGTTCGCGAGCTCCGCGACGGCGGGCGCATCCTCGAGGCCGAGCCCCGAGAGGAACTCCACGCGCGAGTCCTCGGGCGTGTAGACGTAGAACGTGCCGGCGACGTCCCACACCGCGGCGACGGTCTTGCCGGCCAGCTCGGGGTGCGCCTCGGCCTGCGCCGCGAGCTCCGCGTCGAGGTCGTCGAGCACGCCCTGCGCCTCGTCGGCGAGGCCGAGCGCGGTGCCGACGATGGTGACGGTCTCGCGCCACGGCGTGGTCCACGGCTCATCGGGGTAGGCGACGGTCGGGGCGATCTCGCTCAGGAGCTCGTACTGCTCCTCCGTGATGCCCGAGTACGGGGCGAGGATGACGTCGGGCGCGGCGTCGACGATCTCCTCGTAGGGCGGCGCCTCGCCGTCATCGGTCAGGACGGTCGGCGTCTCGGCGCCGAGCTCGTCGAGCTCGTCGGCGACCCACGGGAGCACGCCGTCCTCGTTCGCGCCGTAGGTCTGCTGCGCGATCGCGACGGGCACGACGCCGAGCGAGAGCGCGGCCTCGGTGCTGCCCCAGCCCCACGTGGCCACGCGCTCGGGCGCGGCGGGGATCTCGGTCTCGCCGAAGGCGTGCTCGATGGTGATGGGGAACCCCTCGCCCGCGGCGGCGTCGGAACCGGTGTCCTCGGGGGCGGCCGAGGAGCACCCGGCCAGGGCGAGGGCGGCCGCTGCTGCGGCGGCGAGGACGGCGATCGTGCGTCGGGCGTGCATGAACTCCCTTTCGAAGGTGGTTGGACTGAGGTTAGCCTAACCTAAACTCACGACCCGATGCAGCCCGGCGCAACCCGGCGCAACTCGGCGTCACGGGCGGCCTCGCACGGCGTCACGGGCGTTCGCCGCGCGTCGTCACGCCTGGTGGTACCGGCCGATGGGCACGATCATCGGCGAGCGCGACACCGGGTCCTCGGCGACCACGCAGTCGAGCCCGAACGCCGCACCGACGGTCTGCGCCGTGAGGACCGCAGACGGCTCGCCCGCGGCGGCGATGCGGCCGCCGTCGACCACGACGAGGTGGTCGGCGTAGCGTGCGGCGAGGTTCAGCTCGTGCAGCACCATGACGACGGTCGTGCCGTGCTCGCGGTTCGACTCGGTGAGCAGGTCGAGCAGCTCGAGCTGGTGGCTCACGTCGAGGAAGCTCGTCGGCTCGTCGAGCAGCACGATGTCGGCGCGCTGCGCGAGCGCCATGGCGATCCAGACGCGCTGCCGCTGGCCGCCCGAGAGCTCCGCGACGGCCCGGTCGGCGAGCTCAGAGGTGCCGGTCGCCTCGAGCACCTCGGCGACGATGCGGTCGTCGTCGCTCGACCGCCCGCCGAACCAGCCGCGGTGCGGATGCCGCCCGCGCGAGACGAGCTCAGAGACGAGCACGCCGTCGGGTGCGACAGGCTGCTGCGGCAGCACGGCGACGCGGCGGGCGAACTCCTTGGGTGCGAACGAGCGGATGTCGCGGCCGTCGAGCGTGACCCGGCCGGCCTCGGGGCGCATCAGCCGGGCGAGGCCGCGCAGGAGCGTCGACTTGCCGCTCGCGTTCGGACCGACGATCGCGGTGATGCGGCCGTCGGGCACCTCCAGGTCGAGCCCCTCGATGACCCTGCGGCCGTCGTACGCGAGCGTGAGCGACTCCGCGCGGAGCGCATGCGGTGCAGACCGGGTCATCCGTCTGATCCCTTCCGGTTGCCCCTCGCGATGAGCCAGAGGAGGTACGGGGCGCCGATGAGGCCCGTCACGATGCCGACGGGCACGGCGATGCCGGCGAACGCGTGCTGCGCCACGAGGTCGGCCACGAGCACCATGGCGGCGCCGGTGAGCGCGGATGCCGCGAGCGCCGCCTGCCCGTGCCCGACGAGCGCCCGGGCGATGGGCGCCGACACGAGCGCGACGAACGCGATCGGCCCGGCGAGCGCGGTCGCGACGGCGACGAGCCCGACCCCGAGCAGGATCGCCGTCACGCGCGCGCGGGTGGCGTCGAGCCCGAGCGAGCGGGCGCTGTCGTCGGAGAGCGAGAGCAGCGGCATCCGTGGCGAGAACAGGGCCGTGGCGACGAGCAGCACGGCGACCGCGCCGCCCGCCGTCGCGAGCTCGGGCCAGCCGATCGAGCCGATGCCGCCGACCATCCACACGAGCGCCTCCGAGGCCTCGCGCACCTCCGCGCGCGTGAGCAGCCAGCCGAGCAGACCGCTCACGATCGACGCGAGGCCGATGCCCACGAGCACGAACCGGATGCCGGTGAGCCCGTCGCGCCAGGCGAGGCCCCACATGAGGCCCGCGACGACGAGCGCGCCCGCGAACGCGGCGAGCGCGACGGCCGGGCCCTCGAAGCCGAGCAGCAGCATCGAGCCGACCGCGGCGAGGCTCGCGCCGCCGGTGACGCCGAGGATGTCGGGGCTCGCGAGCGCGTTGCGCAGCGTGGTCTGGAAGAGCGCGCCGCCGAGCCCGAGCGCCGTGCCGGCCACGATCGCGGCGGCGACGCGCGGCAACCGGAGCCGCAGCACCACGAACTCCGCCTTCGGCGAGCCCTGGCCCGTGAGCGCGGCGAGCACGTCCACGACCGTGAGGCCTGCGGCTCCGAGCACCATCGACGCGACGGCGGCGGCCAGCGCCACGAACGACAGGGCGACGAGCACGGATGCCGCGCGCCGCCGCCGGCGCGACCGCGCCCCCGCGACGCGCCCGGCGACGACCTCGACGGGGTCGCCCGCGGCCGCGGGTGCGACGAGCGGCGGGGCGGTCACAGCGACGCTCCCCGGCCGCGACGGACGAGCGCGATGAGCACGGGTGCGCCCACGACGGCCGCGACGATGCCCGCCTCGAGCTCGGCGGGTGCCACGACGACCCGGCCGATCACGTCGGCGGCCACGAGCACGATCGCACCGAGCACGCCGGCCAGCGGCGTGAGCCACCGGTAGTCGGCGCCCACGAGGCCGCGGGCCGCGTGCGCGACGGCGAGCCCGAGGAGCGCGATGGGTCCCGCGAGTGACGTGGCGGTGGCCGCGAGCACGATGACGGCGACGGCCGTCACGATGCGCGTCGTCGAGAGCCGCACGCCGAGGCCGCGCGCGACGTCGTCGCCGAGCGCGAGCAGGTTCATGCGCCCCGCGAGCCAGCCGGCGAGCACGAGGCCGGCGACGAGGAACGGCCAGAGCACGCTCGCGGTCTCGAGGCCGCGCCCGGCGAGCGAGCCGACCGACCAGAAGCGGTACTGCGAGAGCGTGCCGACGTCGCGGATGAGGAGCAGGGTGATGAGCGGCGTCGTCGCGGCCGTGACCGCGGCGCCGGTGAGGGCGAGCCGCGCGGGGCTCGCGCCGCCGCCGACGGAGCCGATGAGGAAGACGACGACCGCCGCCAGCGCGGCCCCGCCGAACGCGAACCAGATGAAGCCGAACGGCGAGGCGACGCCGAGGAACGCGATGGCCGCGACGACCGCGAGCGAGGCGCCCGCGTTGATGCCGAGGAGCCCTGGGTCGGCGAGCGGGTTGCGCGTGGCACCCTGCAGGATGGCGGCCACGACGCCGAACGCGGCGCCCGCCATGATGCCGATGATCGCGCGCGGCAGCCGCAGGTCGCGCACGACGACCTGGTCGGGGTCGCCGGGCACGGGCGCGGTGAACGCCTGCACGACGACGTCGAACGGCACCTGCCTGGCGCCGATCGCAAGGCTCGCGATCGCGACGAGCGCGAGGAGGCCCACGGCGATCCCGAGCGTGGCCGCCGGTGGGAGCCGTCGAGGCCGCCGCCGGTCGGGCGCGCCGGTCGGGTGCGTCACCGTGGCGGTGCGCGGCATCCGTGCGACCATCCCTCGTCAGTCGAGCTCGGCGCGCCCCATGCGCCAGTAGCCCATGAACGCCACCTGGCGGCGGTCGAGCCCGGCCTCGCGCACGAGGAAGCGACGGAGGGTGGTGATGGCGGAGGCCTCGCCTGCGAGCCAGGCGTAGCAGTCGCCGTCGAGGCTGTGCCCCTCCGGCACGTCCCACAGGGGCGTGTCGGGCAGGTCGGCGTGCTCGGCGGCGGCGAGGGCCGCGGTGGCCGCATCGACATCGGTCGTCGACAGGCCGCGAGTCGCGAGGTGGCGCACCACCCAGTCGCGCACCGCGGGGACGAGCAGGCCGCCGTGCGCGCAGCCGGCCGCGGCACGCGGGAGCCAGCGCACCTCGACGCCCGCGGGCGCGCGCACCTCGAGCCGGTCGCCGTCGGCGGGCACCTCGATGAGGGCGACACCCGAGGCGTCGGCGGGGAGCGACTCGAGGATCGACGCGATCGCGGGAGCCGCCGTCTCGTCGCCGGCGAGCAGCAGCGTGTCGACCTCGCCGGGACGCCAGTCGATGCCGACCGTGCGGCCGGGGCTCAGCTCGTCGGGCCCGATGAGCACGATCTCGTCGCCGGGTGCGGCCGTGGCGGCCCACGCCGAGGCGGGGCCCGCGTCGCCGTGCGCGACGAACACGATGTCGACCTCGCGCGCCTCGGGGCGCACCGCGCGCACGGTGTAGGTGCGGAACGGGTTGCGCAGCTCGGCGGGCAGCTCGCGCCACGCGCCGTACCAGTCGTCGCCCTCGGGGAATGCCGCGAAGCCGATCTCGGGCAGCGGGAGCACGACCTTCACGCGCTGGTCGAGCCCGGCCGTGCCGAACTCGCGGAGGTCGTCGCCCGCGAACGTGACGCTCGTGAAGTGCGGCGCGAGGCGTTCGACCCGCGACACCTGCACTCGGAAGCTGCGGTAGGCAGGACGCTCGCGCGGGGCGGCTTCAGCGAGTGAGGTAAGCATTACCTAAGTCTTGCACACGCTGGCCGGCGCCATGCATCGCGACGTCACACGCCCGCCACGACGTCACCAGATCGACGGATGCCGGTGCCGTCGCCGCATCCGCCGCTCCAGCTGCGCGCCCAGCGCGAACAGCACGGCCTCGCCGCCGGGACGACCGATGAGCTGCACGCCCAGCGGCAGCCCGTCGGCGGTGTCCTCGACCGGGATGGTGATGGCGGGGAGCCCCGACACGTTCACG
The DNA here is from genome assembly GCA_965652625.1 of uncultured Agromyces sp. GTDB lineage: Bacteria > Actinomycetota > Actinomycetes > Actinomycetales > Microbacteriaceae > Agromyces. The sequence continues at coordinate 190 of CBFGWW010000029.1, read as the reverse complement.
AACGACGTGAACGGCGTGAACTGCACCTGCTGCGCGAAGTTCCGCTCACCGTCGTGTGCGTCGTACCAGCCGACGGGCGGCGCGGGCGTGGCGAGCGCCGGCGTGAGCACGGCGTCGAACGACGAGAATCGGCGGATGACGCGCTCCTCGAAGCCGGCGAGCCACGCGAGCGCCTCGGCGAGCTGTCGTG
>CBFGWW010000028.1:0-20975 GCA_965652625.1 uncultured Agromyces sp. | reverse complement strand
GATGCTCTCGCTGGCCGGCGTGCACGACGCCGACGTCGAGGCCGCGCTCGACGACGGCCGCGCGATGGACACGTGGAATCGGGCGATCCGCGCCCAGGGCGGCGACCCCGACGCGCCGCTGCCCGTGGCGCGCGAGCAGCACGTCGTCACGGCCGATCGCGACGGCGTGCTCGTCGAGCAGGAGGCGCTCCCGTTCGGCATCGCCGCGTGGCGCCTCGGGGCCGGCCGCGCGCGCAAGGAGGACCCCGTGCACCACGCCGCCGGGATCGACCTGCACGCGAAGCCGGGGGACGCGGTGCGCGCCGGACAGCCGTTGTTCACGCTCTTCGCCGACGAGCCGGCACGCTTCGCGCGTGCGCTCGAGGCGGTCGAGGGCGCCTACCGCATCGGCGACCCGGGGGAGGCCGTCGAGGACGGCGGCCCGCTCATCGCCGACCGCATCGGGCGGTAGCAACGTCGGGGTCCCGGGAGCGGACGTCCGCGTCCGGCGCGCCCGGAATCGGCGTCCCCACGCTTCGAGATTGCCGAGACTTCGCGTGAGCCTCCCCGCTATCGTTGTCACGTGAACACGATTCCGACGGAGTACCGCCTCGAGGGCGACGGCACGAGCATCCAGTCGCTGCCGAAGATCTCGCTTCACGACCACCTCGACGGGGGCCTGCGGCCGCAGACCCTGATCGAGCTCGCCGACGAGATCGGACTCGAGGTTCCGGCATCCGACGCCGAGGGCCTCGCCGCGTGGTTCACCGTGCAGTCGAACTCCGGGTCGCTCGTCGAGTACCTGAAGACGTTCGACCTCACGACCGCCGTGATGCAGACCCGCCCGGGGCTGCAGCGCGTGGCGCGCGAGTTCGTGCAGGACCTCGCGACCGACGGCGTGATCTACGGCGAGATCCGTTGGGCGCCCGAGCAGCACCTCGAACGCGGCCTGAGCCTCGACGAGGCGGTCGAGGCGGTGCAGTCGGGCATCGAGGAGGGCATCGACGACGTGCGGCACCAGGGGCGGTTCATCCGCGCCGGCCAGCTCGTCACGGCGATGCGCCACAACGACCGCGGGCTCGAGATCGCCGAGCTCGCCGTCCGGCACCGCGAGCGCGGGGTCGTCGGGTTCGACATCGCCGGGGCCGAGGCCGGGTTCCTCCCGAGCCGGCATCGCACGGCCTTCGACTACCTCGCCTCGCAGTTCTTCCCCGTCACCGTGCACGCGGGCGAGGCCGACGGCCTCGACTCCATCCGCAGCGCCCTGTTCGACGGGCGCGCACTCCGCCTCGGGCACGGTGTGCGCATCGCCGAGGACCTCACGATCGAGCGCCAGGACGACGAGAACACCTACGTGTCGCTCGGGCCGATCGCGCAGTGGGTGCGCGACCGCGAGATCGCGCTCGAGACGAGCCCCTCGTCGAACCTGCAGACCGGCGCGATCGCCGCGTGGGGCGACGAGCTCGTCGACCACCCGTTCGACCTGCTCTACCAGCTCGGGTTCCGCGTGACGGTCAACACCGACAACCGCCTGCAGAGCGGCACCTCGCTCTCGCGCGAGCTCTCGCTGCTCTCCGACGCGTTCGGCTACGACCTCGACGACTTCGAGACGTTCCAGCTGAACGCCGCGGCATCCGCGTTCCTGCCGCTCGACGACCGCGAGGAGCTCGCCGAGCGCATCCAGGACGGCTTCGACGAAGCCTGACCGGCACGCCACGCGGCCTCCGCAGGCCGTCGCGCCCCCGATCGGACCCCCATGACCTCCATCCCTCCCCTTCCCGACACGGCCGTCGTGCTCGGCGCGCGTGCCGACGACTGGCGCGCCGCGGTGCGCGAGGTCGGCCGCGCCCTCACCCGCTCGGGCGCGACGCGGTCGGAGTACGCCGACCGCATGATCGGCGTGATCGAGGAGTTCGGCGCCTACGTGGTCATCGCGCCGGGCCTCGCGCTGGCGCACGCCCGCCCCGGATCCGACGTGCGCCGCGAGGGGCTCGCGGTCGTGACGCTCGCCGACGCGGTGCCGTTCGGGCACCCGCACAACGACCCGGTGCGGGTCGTGATCGGCTTGGCCGTCTCGAACGCCGAGGACCACGTGGCATCCGTCGCACAGCTCGCGAACGCGTTCAACGACACGGGCATCGTCCGTCGGCTGGCACGCGCCACGACGCCCGACGAGGTGCGGGGACTCCTCGGCGTCGACGCGGCGCCCGCCGGAACGGGCGCTGGCGCATGAGGATCGTGGCGGTGTGCGGCGTCGGCGTGGGCACGTCGGCGATCCTCAAGACGAACGCCGAGCGCGCGCTCGACCGGCTGGGGCTCACCGCCGACGTCTCGGCGAGCGGGCTCGCCGACATCGCGGCCGCCGCGGCCGACGCGCAGGTGATCCTGACATCGACCGAGCTCGCCGACGAGGTGCGCCGCGCGGTCGGCCGCAGCTACGCCGAGATCGTCGAGGTCGTGAACTACTTCGACGTCGAGGAGATCGGCGAGAAGCTCGAGGCCTCGATCGGCTGAGGCCCAGCGCGCCCGAACGAGGCGGTCGGGCTCGCGTCGAGCCCGACTCCGCCCGCTCAGGCCGTGAGTTCCCGCATGCCCGCCTCGAGCGCGGCGACGGTGGCGGATGCCGCGGCGCGCCGCTCGTCGACCGTGCCCTCGGTGCCGACGGCGTCGATGTAGACCTTGAGCTTCGGCTCGGTGCCGCTCGGCCGAACCATGACGCGTGCGCCGCCCTCGAGGACGATGCGCAGCACGTCGGACGGGGGGAGCGCGCCGAAGCCGTCGGCGAGGTCCTCGATGCGCTCGACCCGGATGCCGCCCACGGACGAGGGCGGCTCGGCGCGCAGCCGCGCCATGATCACGCCGATGCGCGACAGGTCGGTCACGCGGATCGACACCTGCGACGAGTCGAAGCAGCCGAACCTCTCGACGAACTCGTCGAGGTGGTCGGCGACGGTGCGCCCCTCGGCCTTCAGCGAGGCCACGAGCGAGAGGAACGCCACAGCGGCCGAGATGCCGTCTTTGTCCCGCACGGTCTCGGGGTTCACGAGGTAGCCGAGCGCCTCCTCGAAGCCGAACACGAGGTTCGGGGCGCGGGAGATCCACTTGAAGCCGGTGAGCGTCGCCTCGAAGTCGAGGTCGTAGGCCCGCGCGACGGCCTCGAGGCCCGGCGACGAGACGATCGAGCACGCGAGCGTGCCGTCGGGCCCGGAGTCGCCCGAGACATCGGCGGCATGCCGGGCCGCGCGCCAGCCGAGCAGCAGGCCGACCTCGTTGCCCGAGAGTCGGCGGTAGCCGTCGGCCGACGACGCGTCGGGGATGGCGATCGCGAGCCGGTCGGCGTCGGGGTCGTTCGCGATCACGAGCTCGGCCCCCGTCTCTCGCGCCTCCGCGAAGCTCAGGTCCATCGCGCCCGGCTCCTCGGGATTGGGGAACGCGACGGTCGGGAACGCCGGATCGGGGGAGATCTGCGCCGAGACGACGGCCGGCGCGTCGAAGCCCGCGGCTGCGAGCACGCGGGCCGCGGTCTCCCATCCGACGCCGTGCATCGCCGTGTAGACGACGCGCGGTTGCGCGACGGGCCGTTCGGCGACGAGGGCGGTCTGCCGCACGTACTCGTCGGCGACCTCCTCCGACGCGGTCTCGAACTCGCCACGGGGGAGGTCGGGCACCGTGGTGGTCGCCGCGACGCGGTGGATCGCCGCCGCGATCTCGGCGTCGGCGGGCGACACGATCTGCGAGCCGCCGTGCTCGCCGCCGAGGTAGACCTTGTAGCCGTTGTCGTTCGGCGGGTTGTGCGAGGCCGTGACCATGACCCCGGCCGTGGTGTCGAGGTGGCGCACGGCGAACGCGAGCACCGGCGTCGGCAGCAGCTGCGGCAGGAGCACGGCGCGTACGCCCGCACCCGCCATGATCTCGGCGGAGTCGCGGGCGAAGACCGCGGAGTTCTTGCGCCCGTCGTAGCCGATCACGACCGACGGCGTCTCGCCCGGCCGGGCGCGCTCGAGGAGGTACGCGGCGAGTCCGGCCGCGGCCTGCGACACGAGCACGCGGTTCATGCGGTTGGGGCCGGCGGCGATCTCGCCGCGGAGCCCGGCGGTGCCGAACGCGAGGCGGGCATCGAACCGGTCGGCGAGCTCGTCGATCGCCGCGGCATCCCCGGACCTCGCGCCGTCGACGATGGCGGCGAGCTCGGCACGGGTCTCGGGGTCGGGGTCCTGCGCGAGCCAGGCCTCGGCGAGGGCGAGGCGCTCGGCTCCGGCGGCGTTCTCCTGCGACATCCGACGGCCCCTAGAGCTCGGCGACGATGTCGGCGAGCAGCTTCGAGATCACGGGTTCGGCGGCGCGGCCGGCCTCGATGACCTCCTCGTGACTCAGCGGCGTGAGCTGGATGCCGGCGGCGAGGTTCGTGATGAGCGACATGCCGAGGATCTCCATGCCGGCCTGCCGGGCGGCGATCGCCTCGAGCGCCGTGGACATGCCCACGATGTGGCCGCCGATGGTCTTCGCCATCTGCACCTCGGCCGGCGTCTCGTAGTGCGGGCCGCGGAACTGCACGTAGACGCCCTCGTCGATGCCGGGCGAGAGCGAGCGCGCCAGGTTGCGCAGGCGCCGCGAGTACAGGTCGGTGAGGTCGATGAACGTCGCGCCCTCGAGCGGCGAATCGCCCGTCATGTTGATGTGGTCGCTGATGAGCACGGGCGTGCCCGGCGTCCAGTGCTGCTTGATGCCGCCCGCGCCGTTCGTGAGGATCATGGTCGTGGCGCCGGTCGCCGCCGCGGTGCGCACCGAGTGCACCACGCGTCGCACGCCGTGGCCCTCGTAGTAGTGCGTGCGCGCGCCGATGACGAGCGCGTGCTTGCCGTTGGGCAGCGCGATCGAGCGCAGCGTGCCGACGTGTCCCTCGAGCGCGGGCTTCGAGAAGCCGGGCACCTCGGTGGCGGGGATGGTGTGGGTGGTCTCGCCGATGAGCTCCGCCGCGCGGCCCCAGCCGCTGCCGAGGGTGAGCGCGATGTCGTGGTGCTCCACCCCGGTGAGTTCCGCGATCCGCGCCGCCGCCTCGGCGGCGATGGCGAAGGGGTCGGCGTTCGGGTCGTCGAGCGGGTTGGTCTCCTGCATCCCACCACTCTAATGAGGGGGCGGATGCCGCGTCAGGCCGTGCTCGTTTGGTGCCGTTTCGCGGGCTGCGACAGAATATCGAGCATGGCCTACGAGTTCGAGCGCACGCAACGGATCGCCGTCCTCGGAGGGGGACCGGGTGGATACGAGGCCGCACTGGCCGGGGCGAGGCTCGGCGCGGAGGTCACGCTCATCGAGCGCGCCGGCGTCGGCGGCTCGGCCGTGCTCACCGACGTGGTGCCGTCGAAGTCGCTCATCGCGACCGCCGAGGCGTCGAACGCGGTGAAGGAGGCGGCCGACCTCGGCGTGCAGTTCTACGCCAAGGGCTCCGGCGACAAGGCCGTGAAGCCGAGCGTGGCCATCAACCTCGCCGCGGTGAACAAGCGGCTGCTGGGGCTCGCGGCGCAGCAGTCCGAGGACATGCGCGCGAACCTGCTCGACGCGGGCGTCAACCTCGTGCAGGGCGAGGGCCGGCTCGACGGGCCGAACGCCATCATCGTCTCGACCGCCAAGGGCGGCACCGACTTCGACCGCATCGAGGCCGACACGCTCGTCATCTCGGTCGGCGCGACGCCGCGCGTGCTGCCGACCGCGGTCCCCGACGGCGAGCGCATCCTCAACTGGAAGCAGCTCTACGACCTGCCCGAGATCCCCGAGCACCTCATCGTCGTCGGCTCGGGCGTGACCGGCGCGGAGTTCGCATCCGCGTACCGCGCGCTCGGCGCCAAGGTCACGCTCATCTCCAGCCGCGACCAGGTGCTCCCCGGCGAGGACGCGGACGCCGCCGCGGTGATCGAGAAGGTCTTCAAGCGCAACGGCATGAAGGTCCTGAACAAGTCCCGCGCGGAGTCGGTGGTGCGCGACGGCGACGGGGTCGTCGCGACCCTCACCGACGGGCGCGAGGTTCGCGGCAGCCACTGCCTGATGGCGGTGGGGGCGGTGCCGAACACGTCCGACATCGGCCTCGAGGAGGCGGGCGTGCAGCTCAGCGAGAGCGGCCACATCCGCGTGAACCGCGTGGCGCGCACGTCGATGCCGAACATCTACGCGGCGGGCGACTGCACCACGTTCCCGCCGCTCGCGTCGGTCGCCTCGATGCAGGGGCGCACCGCGATCTTCCACGCCATGGGCGACATCGTGGACCCGCCCGAGGAGCGCAACATCACCTCGAACATCTTCACGCAGCCCGAGATCGCGACCGTCGGGTGGACGCAGAAGGCCATCGAGGAGGGCATCGTGCCCGGCGTGGTCTACAAGCTGCCGCTCGCCTCCAACCCGCGCGCGAAGATGATGGGCATCCGCGACGGCTTCGTGAAGCTCTTCGCGTCGAGCGGGTCGGGCGCCCTGATCGGCGGCGTCATCGTCGCGCCGAAGGCGTCGGAGCTCGTCCTGCCGCTGGCGCTCGCCGTCGAGCACCGCCTCACGGTCGACCAGTTCGCCGAGGCGTTCCCGGTCTACCCGTCGCTGACCGGTTCGCTGACGGATGCCGCGAGGGCCATGCACGTCGTACGCTGAGACGACGCGGCGTCGCGGGGGTCGACGCCCGACCTCGGGGGGAACGATGAACTGGCGCGTGAAATCCGTCGAGGCGTCGATCGCGGACTCGGGCGACGAGGAACGCAGCCTCAGGCGCTCGCTCGGCACCTGGGACCTCGCGCTCATGGGCATCGCGGTGGCCGTCGGAGCGGGCATCTTCTCGGTGGGCGCGCAGGCCGCGGCGAACTTCGCCGGACCGAGCGTGATCATCTCGTTCGTGCTCGCCGCGATCACGTGCGGCCTCGCGATCATGTGCTACGCCGAGTTCGCGTCCACGGTCCCCGTGGCGGGCAGCGCGTACACCTTCACGTACGCGACCATGGGCGAGCTGCTCGCGTGGATCATCGGCTGGGACCTCATCCTCGAGATGTTCACCGGCGCGGCCGTGCTCGCGAAGTACTGGGGCGTCTACCTCGGCGAGGCGCTGCTCGCGTTCGGCATCCCGTTCCCGGCCACCGTCGAGATCGCGGGCCTCCAGGTGAGCTGGCCGGCGTTCCTCATCGTGGCGCTGTTCACGGCCCTGCTCGTGGCGGGCACGAAGCTCACGTCGCGGGTCGGCATGGTGTTCACCATCATCAAGGTCGCGATCGTCGTCTTCGTCATCGTCGTCGGCTTCTTCTTCATCAACGCGGCGAACTTCGTGCCGTTCATCCCCGAGGCCGTGCCCACCGAGGGCGGCGCATCGGATGCCTGGACGCAGTCGCTGTTCTCGTGGCTGACCGGTGCCGCGCCCGCGCAGTACGGCATCTTCGGCATGCTGTCGGCGGCCTCGCTCGTGTTCTTCGCCTTCATCGGCTTCGACGTGGTGGCGACGAGCGCCGAGGAGGTCCGCGAACCGCAGAAGCGCCTGCCGCGCGGCATCTTCCTCGGGCTCGCGATCGTCACGGTGCTCTACGTGCTCGTGTCGATCGTCATGACCGGCATGGTGTCGTACACGCAGCTCGCCGAGGAGGAGACGCCGTCGCTCGCGACCGCCTTCCGGCTCGTCGGGCAGGACTGGGCGTCGGCGGTGATCTCGCTCGGCGCGATCGCCGGCCTCACGACCGTCATCATGGTGCTGCTGCTCGGGCTCTCGCGCATCGTCTTCGCCCTGAGCCGCGACGGACTGCTGCCGCGCTGGCTGTCGAAGACGACCGAGCACACCAAGACGCCGGCGCGCATCCAGATCATCGGCGGCCTCGTGATCGCGCTCGTCGCGGCGTTCACCGACGTCGGCCTCCTCGAGGAGATGATCAACATCGGCACGCTGTCGGCCTTCGTGCTCGTGAGCATCGGCATCGTGGTGCTGCGCCGCACGCGGCCCGACCTCCCGCGCGGGTTCCGCGTGCCCTGGTCGCCGGTGCTGCCGATCCTCTCGGCGGCGCTGTGCGTCTGGCTCATGCTGAACCTCACGACGCTCACGTGGGTGCGGTTCCTCGTGTGGCTCGCGATCGGCGTCGTGATCTACCTGGCCTACGGCCGGCGCCGCTCGCGGATCGGCGAGATGGTCAGCGAGGTGGAGCTGCCGGCCCCGCAGGGCGCGCCGCCCAGCGGGTGCCGGGCGCTCGTCGAAGCGGCGGACGCGGCGGCCGCCGCGCGTTCCGAGCAGATCAGCTGGGGTCGTTGATCGCGAGCAGCAGGTGCCCGCTCGACACCGTGGTGCCCGCCTCGGCGTTGATGAGGCCGACGACGCCGTCCTTGTGGGCGACGATCGGCTGCTCCATCTTCATGGCCTCGAGCACGAGCACGAGATCGCCCTTGACGACCTTGTCGCCCTCGGCGACGGCGACCTTCACGACGGTCGCCTGCATGGGCGCCTTCACGGCGTCGCCGGCCACGGTGTCCACCGCGTGCGCGAGGTTGCGGCGACGCGGGGCGGGGCCTGCGGTCGCGGCGCCGGCCGACGCCGAGCCGCCGAGCAGCTTCTTCGGCAACGTCACCTCGATGCGGCGGCCGCCGACCTCGACGACCACGTCGGTGCGCGCGGCCGGGCCGGTGCCCTCGGCGAGCTCCCCCGACCACGGCTCGAGCCGGTTGTCGTACTCGGTCTCGATCCAGCGCGTGTACACCGAGAACGGCTCGTCGCCCTCGGGCGCGAACGCGGGGTTGTTCACGATGTCGCGGTGGAACGGCAGCACCGTGGGCAGGCCGGCGACCTCGAACTCGTCGAGGGCGCGACGGGCGCGCTCGAGGGCGTCCTTGCGGGTGGCGCCCGTGACGATGAGCTTCGCGAGCAGCGAGTCGAACGCGCCCGAGATCTCGTCGCCGCTGGTGACGCCGGAGTCGATGCGGACGCCGGGGCCTCCAGGGAAACGCAGCTGGTGCACGGGCCCGGGGGCGGGGAGGAAGTTGCGGCCCGGGTCCTCGCCGTTGATGCGGAACTCGATCGAGTGGCCGGTCGTCGCGGGGTCGGGATAGTCGAGCACGCCGCCCTCGGCGAGGCGGAACTGCTCGCGCACGAGGTCGAGGCCGGTGACCTCCTCGGACACGGGGTGCTCCACCTGGAGGCGCGTGTTCACCTCGAGGAACGAGACGGTGCCGTCCTGGCCGATGAGGAACTCGCACGTGCCCGCGCCGACGTAGCCGACCTCCTTGAGGATGGCCTTGGACGCCTCGTACAGGAGGCGGTTCTGCGCTTCGGTGAGGAACGGCGCGGGCGCCTCCTCGACGAGCTTCTGGTGGCGGCGCTGCAGCGAGCAGTCGCGCGTCGACACGACGACGACGTTGCCGTGCTGGTCGGCGAGGCACTGGGTCTCGACGTGGCGGGGCCTGTCGAGGTACTTCTCGACGAAGCACTCGCCGCGGCCGAACGCGGCGACCGCCTCGCGGGTGGCCGAATCGAAGAGCTCGGGCACCTCCTCGCGCGTGCGGGCGACCTTGAGGCCGCGGCCGCCGCCGCCGAAGGCGGCCTTGATCGCCACGGGCAGGCCGTGCACGTCGACGAATTCGAGCACCTCCGCGGCATCCGCCACCGGGTTGAGCGTGCCCGGCGCGAGCGGCGCGCCGACCTTCTCGGCCACGTGCCGGGCCGAGACCTTGTCGCCGAGGCGCTCGATGGCCTCGGGCGACGGGCCGATCCAGGTCAGGCCGGCGTCGATCACGGCGCGGGCGAAGTCGGGGTTCTCTGCGAGGAAGCCGTAGCCGGGGTGCACCGCGTCGGCGCCCGAGCGACGGGCGACCGAGAGGAGCTTGTCGATGACGAGGTACGTCTCGGCGCTCGTGGTGCCGTCGAGCGCGTAGGCCTCGTCGGCGAGCTTCGCGTGGCGGGCGTCGCGGTCCTGGTCGGCGTACACGGCGACCGAGCCGATGCCGGCGTCACGGGCGGCGCGGATGACGCGGACGGCGATCTCTCCACGGTTGGCGATGAGGACCTTGGTGATACGCGGCATAATCCTCAAGCCTATTGGGCCGCCTGCGCTCGCCTTTGGGTCGCTTCCACAAAAAAGGCCGATGACCCTTGCGGGCGTCGACAATGGCCGTCAGCGGCGATTCCAGAGCGAGGGCCAGTCCGCGCCGAGCTCGCGCACCAGGTCGCGCACCGTCGAGAGCGACAGCCCCACCACCGTCGACGGGTCGCCCTCCACGCGGCGGATGAACGGGCCGCCGAGGCTGTCGATGGTGAACGCCCCCGCGACGAGCAGCGGCTCGCCCGTCGCGATGTACGCGTCGATCTCGGCCTCGTCGAGCGCCGCGAAGCGCACCGTCGCGACGTCCGCCCGTCCGACTGCGCCGTTCGCGCGCCCGCCGCGGTGGTCGATGAGCCAGTGACCCGACCACAGGTCGCCGTGGCTGCCGTTCTGCGCGAGCCACCGCTCGCGGGCGATCTCGGGGCGGTGCGGTTTGCCGTGGATCGCGCCGCCCGTGAGGAACGCCGAGTCGCCGCCGAGGATGAGCCCGTCGATGGGTTCGCCGTCGTGCTCGCGGCCCACGATCGCCTCCGCCTTCAGGCGCGCGAGCAGCTGCACCATGTCGGGGGCCTCGAGCGGGCCGGATGCCGCCTCCGCCGCCACGACGGCCGCGGCCTCGTCGACGCCCGGCGCGATCGCGATGGGCTCGATGCCGGCCGCCCGCAGCGTCTGGAGCCGGGCGGGCGACGTCGAGGCGAGGTAGAGGCGCATGCCCCCATCCTGCCGCGCCCGGCGCGGGCTGTGGAATGCTCGAAGCATGGCCGAGTCCCGTCGCCCCCGCCGCCCGAGCCCGCGAACACGGGGCGGTCGGCGACCCGGGTCCGGGCCGGCCGCGCCGGCCGCGCGGACCGCGTCGAGTGCGCCGGGCGGGCCGGGCGCCGACGGCCCGGTCGTCGAGCTCGACGTCGAGCGCGTGGCGCACGGCGGCGTCTTCGTCGCCCACCACGAGGGCCGCGTCGTGTTCGTGCCCGACGCGATCCCGGGCGAGCGGGTGCGGGCGCGCATCACCGACCGTCGCCACGACCGCTTCTGGCGCGCCGAGACCCTCGAGGTGCTCGAGGCGTCGCCCGACCGGCAGGAGCACGTCTGGGCCGAGGCGTCCGTCGACCGCGCCCCCGAGCGACGCGCCGGGGGAGCGGAGTTCGGCCACCTCCGCATCGACCGCCAGCGCGCCCTCAAGTCCGAGGTGCTCCGGGACGCCCTGCGCCGCTTCGGCGGGGTCGAGCACGACGTCGCGGTGCAGGGGATCGACCCCGCATTCGCGCCGGGCGTGTCCCCCGAGGGCACCGGATGGCGCACACGCATGCGGCTGCAGGTCGCCGGGGACGGCACGGTCGGCCCCTACGCCGCACGCAGCCACACGGTCGTGCCCGTCGCATCCGTGCCCCTGGCCGTCGCGTCGCTCGCCGAGCTCGCGCCGCTCTCGTCGCGCTTCCCCGGAGCGCGCGCCGTCGACCTCGTCGCCCCGAGCGTCGGCGAGCCCGCCCTCGTGGTCGTCGACGCCGAGCGGATGCCGCGGCGCGCCCCGCGACCGACGATCACCGAGCGGGTCGGCGACCGCACGTTCGTCCTCGACCGCGACGGGTTCTGGCAGGTGCACCGCGGCGCGGCGGCCACGCTCACGCGCGCGGTGCAGGACGCCGTGGATCCGGCGCTGTTCGACCCGCGGGCGGCGAACCTCGACCTCTACGGCGGCGTGGGCCTGCTCGCGGCGGCCGTGGGCGATCGCTTCGGCGACGCGGTGCGCATCACGACGGTCGAGGCCGACACGCGGGCGACCGAGCACGCCGGCGCGAACCTCGCCGAGTGGGTCGGCTCGCGAGCGGTCACGGCGCGCGTCGACCGCTTCCTCGACGAGCTCGCGGATGCCGCGACCGCCGCCGAGCGCGCACGGCTCCGCGACGCGACCGTCGTGCTCGACCCGCCGCGCTCGGGCGCCGGGCGCGCCGTCGTCGACCGCCTCGCCGAGCTGCGCCCGCGCCAGCTCGTGTACGTGGCCTGCGACCCGGTGGCCCTCGCCCGCGACGTCGGGCTGCTGCGGGAGCGCGGGTACGCACTCGACGACGTGGTCGCGTTCGACCTCTTCCCGAACACCCATCACGTCGAGGCCGTCGCGAGGCTGACCGCTATCGTGTGAACTGTCGGGAAAGGGGACGGCGTGACGGATGCACCGGAGCAGGACACGGCCGCCACGGTCGCCATCGTCGACGACCATGAAGCCGTGCGGCTCGGACTCCGCGCGGCCTGCCGCGACGCCGGCTACGAGGTCGTCGCCGAGACTTCGAACGTGCCCGAGCTCCTCGCGGCCCTCGACGGCCGCTCGTGCGACGTGGTCGTGCTCGACCTCTCGCTGGGCGACGGCTCGTCGGTGACCGAGAACGTGCGCGCGGTGCTCGAGACGGGCAGCGCCGTGCTCGTGCACAGCATCGCCGACCGCGTCGCGGCGGTGCGCGAGGCGCTCGCCGCGGGCGCCGCGGGCGTCATCCCGAAGGCGTCGCCCATGGCGACGGTCATCGCGGCGATCGCGACCGTCGCTCGCGGCGAGGTGCTGAACAACGTGGAGTGGGCGAGCGCGATCGAGGCCGACCGCGATTTCGCGAAGGCCCAGCTCGGCCGTCGCGAGCGCGACGTGCTGCACCTCTACGCGTCGGGGCTGCCGTTGAAGCTCGTGGCCATGCAGCTCGGCATCGCGCACTCGACCGCGCGCGAGTACCTCGACCGCATCCGCGCCAAGTACGTCGAAGTCGGCCGGCCGGCGCCCACGAAGGTCGACCTGCTGCGCCGCGCGGTCGAGGACGGCATCCTGCCGGGCCTCGACGTCGAAGGCGGGGATGCCCGCCGCTGAGTGGCGGGTCGCGCGACTCGCGACGCGCCGTCGGACCGCGGTCACCCGGGCGCAGGTCGAGACGATCTCGGGCCGTGCGCTCGGGCTCTTCGGCCTCGTGTTCGGCGCGCAGACCGTGCCGACCGCGCTCGAGCAGTCGGCGGCGCTCATCGAGGGCGCGGGCGCCGCGCTCATGGCCGTGCTCTACGGCTCGCTCGTCGCGGTGGCCGTCGCCTCGATCGCGAAGCTCGCCGTGCGCGGCGCCGCGTTCGCCTTCGCCGCGCTGTACGTGCTCGCCCTGCTCGCCTGGCCGTTCCTCGTGGCCGATCCCGCCGCCCTCGTCGGCCAGACGCCGTGGCTCTACTACATCTGCACGGTCGCCACGACGGCCGCGGTGGTCGCCCTGCCGGCGCCGGTGGCGACGGGGTACACGCTCATCGTGCCCACGATCTACGGCGTCATCCGCCTGCTGCCCGCCGGCGGCGCGGTGGATCCGCTGCTCGCGGTGCTCAACTCGATGTACGCGATCATCCTCGGCGTCGTGGTGCTCATCATCGTGGTCATGCTGCGACAGGCCGCCGAGTCCGTCGACTCGGCGCAGGAGGCGGCCCTGCAGCGGTACGACCTCGCGGCGCGCCAGCACGCGACCGAGAACGAGCGCGTGAAGGTCGACGCGCTCGTGCACGACAGCGTGCTCACGACGCTCCTGTCGGCGGCGGCCGCCGAGTCGCCCGAGGAGCAGGACCTCGCCGCGCGCATGGCCCGCGACGCGGTGCAGCGCCTCGACGAGGCGGGGGCCGCCGGGCCGCGCGCCCTCGACCGCGTGGGGCTGCCCGTGCTCGTGCGCCGACTGCGCGCGGCGCTCACGACGTTCTCGGCGCCGTTCACCGTGCGGGTCGTCAACGCCGGCAACGTCGAGCTGCCCGTCGAGGCGGTGGAGGCCCTCTACTCCGCGACCGTGCAGGCGATGGTGAACAGCATGCAGCACGCCGACGAGCCGGGCCGCAGCACCCGGCGCGAGCTGCGCATCCGCGGCGTGCGCACCGGCGGCGCCGTCATCGAGGTCGCCGACAACGGCGTCGGCTTCACCCGCGACGAGGTGCCCGAGGAGCGCCTCGGGCTGCGAGTCTCCATCGAGGAGCGCATGGCGAACGCCGGGGGAGCGGCCGAGATCGCGTCCCGACCCGGTCACGGGACGCTCGTGACGGTGTCCTGGCCGTCCGACACCGAGGGGGTCGGCGCGTGATCACCGTCCCCCGCTGGCTGCTGCTCGTGCTCGGCGCGCTGTTCTCGGCGTACCACGTGATCCTCGGCATCTACTCGCTCAACGTGCCGGCGTCGCCGTGGCCCGCGATCGTCGCCCTGGTGCTGTACACGGTCGCCACGATCGCGAGCCTCTGGCCCGTGCAGCGCATCCGGATGCCCGACTGGCTCGCGGCGTTCGACCTGGCGGTCTGCATCGTGCTGCCGCTGCTCGTGACGAGCCAGCTCGACGCGAACGCCCAGAACGGCTACGCCACGTGGTACGTGGCCGCGGTCGGCACGCTCATGACCATCGCCGCGGCGCGACGGCAGCTCGCAGCCGCCTGGCTCGGCGTCATCGCGCTGGCGGTGCAGAGCGTCGTGTGGGCGGGGCCGCTCTCGCTCGGCACGCTCGGCGTGATCGGCAGCATCGTGTGGGTCGGGATCGCGCACATGCTGACCGCAGCACTCACGACCGCCGCGCGCGAGACCCGCCGGTACGCGCAGGCCGAGCGCGAGGCGGCAGCCTGGCAGGCCGCCCAGGACGCGCACCTGTTCGAGGGCCGCATGCGCCTCGCGCAGACCAACCGCATCGCGGCGCCCATGCTCCGGCGCATCGGCGACCGCGGAGGACGCCTGACCGACGACCAGCGACGCGAGTGCCGCATGCTGGAGGCGGCGATCCGCGACGAGATCCGCGGGCGGATGCTGCTGACCGACGCCGTCCGCACCGAGGTGCAGCGGGCGCGCGAGCGGGGCACCGTCGTGACCCTGCTCGACGAGGGCGGCATCGACGACCTCGACGAGCCGACCCGCGACCGCGTGCTCTCACGCCTGGCCGAGGCCGTCGCGGGGTCGAGCGCCGACCGCATCATCGCCCGCACGGCGGCGGAGGGCTCCGTGGTGGCGGTCACCGTCGTCGGCCTGCGCGAGCCCGAGGGCGCGGCGCCGTCCGACAGCACCGACGACCTCGAGGTCGAGTTCTGGCTCGAGATCCCGCGGACCTGACGGAACGGGAATGCCGGTGCGCCGAACGACGACGGCCTCACACGAGGGCGACGACGGCCCCGACATGAAGGTGGGGGACCGATCTTCGATCGGCCCCCCATCAAGCCCGAGCCACGGCGACAACCCGAATATCGCCCTGACTCGCCCCCAACGGTCACCGGTTACCCGACCGGTGACGGTGGCGACTCCACAGAGGAGCCTGCGACACCCATAGTGGCGCATTCGGACCCGGCCGCATAGTCATCATTTGTGGGGACACGACGACGTTCGGGGGACAGGCGACGCGCCCGATGCCGTCGCTCGCCCGGCATCCCGCTGATCGCGGGGATTCCGCGCCCGCGATGCATGTCGCGGAAACGGGGGACAGTCGGCATTCAGCAGGCCGAGCGCGCCCAGTTGCCGGGTCCGACGGCGAGCGGCGCCCGCATCGCGCGGCCGCTGCGGACCCATCGATCGCGCCCGGGCTCCGTCGCGGTCGGCTCGGGGACGCCCTCGTCGAGCGCCGCGAGCAGGACCGCCGTGACGGCCGCCGCCTCCTCGTCGGTCACGTCGCGCGTGATGAAGCGGAGGGCCGCGGCGCGCTCGTCGCCCTCGGCTGCGCCGGCACCGCCGGTCGTGTACTCGTCGACCATGGCTCCCCCTAGAGCGGGATGTTCCCGTGCTTCTTCGGCGGCAGGCTCGCACGCTTGGTGCGCAGCGTGCGCAGCGCCTTCACGATCGCGACGCGCGTCGCCGCGGGCTCGATCACGCCGTCGAGCTCGCCGCGCTCGGCCGCGAGGAACGGCGACGCCACGTTGTAGGTGTACTCGTTGGCGAGCTGCGTGCGCACCGCCGCGACATCCTCGCCGGCCTCCTCGGCCCGCTTGATCTCGGCGCGGTAGAGGATGTTCACGGCGCCCTGCCCGCCCATGACCGCGATCTCGGCGGTGGGCCAGGCGAGGTTGATGTCGGCGCCGAGCTGCTTGGAGCCCATGACGATGTACGCGCCGCCGTACGCCTTGCGGGTGATCACGGTGACGAGCGGCACGGTCGCCTCGGCGTACGCGTAGAGCAGCTTCGCACCGCGGCGGATGACGCCGGTCCACTCCTGGTCGGTGCCGGGGAGGTAGCCCGGCACGTCGACGAGCGTGAGGATCGGGATCGAGAACGCGTCGCAGAACCGCACGAAGCGCGACGCCTTCTCGCCGGCGGCGATGTTCAGCGTGCCCGCCATCTGGCTCGGCTGGTTCGCGATGATGCCCACCGATCGGCCCTCGATGCGGGCGAACCCGATGATCACGTTGGGCGCGTAGAGCGGCTGCACCTCGAGGAAGTCGCCGTGGTCGACGATGCCCTCGATGATCGAGTGCATGTCGTACGGCTGGTTGGGCGAGTCGGGGATGATCGTGTTGAGCCGGCGGTCCTCGTCGGTGATCTCGAGCTCGACGTCGGCGTCGTAGACGGGGGCATCCGTCATGTTGTTGTCGGGCAGGAACGAGACCAGCGTGCGCGCGTAGTCGAGCGCGTCGGACTCGTCGCTCGCGAGGTAGTGCGCGACGCCCGAGACGGTGTTGTGGGTGAGCGCGCCGCCCAGCTCCTCCATGCCGACGTCCTCGCCGGTCACGGTCTTGATGACGTCGGGGCCGGTGACGAACATCTGGCTCGTCTTGTCGACCATGATGACGAAGTCGGTGAGTGCGGGCGAGTAGACCGCGCCGCCGGCCGCCGGGCCGCAGACGATCGAGATCTGCGGGATGACGCCCGAGGCGGCCGTGTTGCGGCGGAAGATCTCGCCGTACTTGCCCAGCGCGACGACGCCCTCCTGGATGCGCGCGCCGCCCGAGTCGAGGATGCCGATGATCGGCACGCCGAGCTTCAGCGCGAGCTCCATGACCTTGATGATCTTCTCGCCCGCGACCTCGCCGAGCGAGCCGCCGAAGATCGTGAAGTCCTGCGAGTACACCGCGACCTGCCGGCCGTGGATGGTGCCGGTGCCGGTCACGACCGCGTCGCCGTAGGGCCGCTTCGCGTCCATGCCGAACGCGTGCGTGCGGTGCCGCACGAACTCGTCGAGCTCGACGAAGGAGCCGGGGTCGAGGAGTTCGGCGATGCGCTCGCGCGCGGTCATCTTGCCCTTGGCGTGCTGCTTCTCGATGGCCGCCTCGCCCGACGCGGTCACGGCTTCGTGATAGCGCTGCTTGAGGTCGGCGAGCTTGCCGGCGGTCGTGAAGAGGTCGGGGCCGTCAGTCGCTTCGGTCACGCCGTTCACTCTACCGGCGCGCATACGCGCCACTTCGTTGAGGGATTCCTACAAATCCATCCGCCCACGTCGTGCATTCCCGTGACGCGCCCACCTGCGGGAGGATGTGGGCATGGATCTTCCGCTGAGCCGCGCGGCCGTGCCGCGCCTCGAGTTCCTCGCCACGGCCGGGTCGACGAACGACGAGCTGCGCGAGGCCGCCACCGGCCCGGCCGCCGCTGCGTGGCCGCACGGCGCCGTCATCGTGACCGACGACCAGACGAGCGGCCGCGGCCGCCTCGGGCGCACCTGGCTGGCCCCGACGGGCAAGACGCTCGCGATCTCGGTGCTCCTGCGGCCCGAGCTGCCCGGCGGCGCGCCGTTCCCGCCCGATGGCTACGGCTGGATCCCGCTCATCGCGGGGGCCGCCATGACCGAGGCGGTGCGCCGGGCCGTCGAGGCCGCGGCATCCGCGAGGGACGACGACGAGGAGGACGACGGCACCGGCGGCGTCGAGGTCGAGCTCAAGTGGCCCAACGACGTGCTGGTGTCGGGCTACAAGGTGTGCGGCATCCTCTCGGAGCTGGTTCCCCCTTCGACGGGCTCAGGGGCCGCCGGGGCGGTCGTCGTGGGTGCGGGGCTCAACCTCACGCTCGACGAGCACGACCTGCCCACGTTGACCTCGACGTCGCTCCTGCTCGTCACGGGCGTGCACCCCGACGCCGACCGCGTGCTCGCCGACTACCTCGGCACGTTCCTGTCGCTCATGCGCGCGTTCGCCGAACACGGCGCGGATGCCGCGGCGAGCGGCATCGCCGACCGGGTGAGCTCGCTCTGCGGCACGCTCGGCGCCGAAGTGCGCGTCGAGCTGCCGGGCGGCCGGGAGGTCCTCGGCGTGGCGGAGCGCCTCGAGCCCGACGGCCGCCTGCTGGTGCGCGACCGGAATGGGGAGGCGCAGGCTGTCGCCGCCGGCGACGTCACGCACCTGAGGTATTAATGGGCGTATGAGCCCAGCCGCGAGCGAGGCTGCCGCCCAGCCTGCAGTGAACGTCGAGCGCGTCGTCGCACGCGTCAGGCGGCACGCGCGGATCCTCATCCTCCCGGTGCTCCTGCTGCTGGCGACCGTCGGGGCCGCGACGTACCTCCTCGTCACCCTGCCCGAGGCGTGGCAGCTCATCGCGGTCGGCGCGGTCGCGCTGCTCGTCGTGGTCGCGGGCTGCCTGCTGCCGTTCGTCTCGTGGCTCGCGCGGCGCACGACGATCACCACCCGGCGCATCATCCTGCGCAGCGGCGTCTTCGCCCGCGTGCGGCAGGAGCTGCTGCACAGCCGCGGCTACGACGTGACCGTGCGGCGCACCTGGCTGCAGAGCGCGTTCGGCTCGGGCGACGTGCGCGTGAACACCGGCCACGAGCGCCCGTTCGTCATCCGCGACGTGCCGAAGCCGTTCCAGGTGCAGGCGGCCCTCGACGAGCTCATGGAGGCGGCGCACAGCCTCGTCGCCGATCGGCGGCGGGCCGAGCAGTCGACGCTCTTCGACGGCGACACGATCGCCTGGGGCGGCCGCTGACGCGTCGCGGCGCGGGTGCGCGGCATCCGCTCGCCGATGACGGTGGCGTGCGTCCCGCGCGTGCCGCGGCATCCGCTCGGAGGACGTAACGTAGACGGGTGGTTCCGCGCGCCCCCGAGCGCGGGACGCGCGATGAAGGGTTCCACGTGGCCGACGAATGCATCCACGGTTTCGACGACGGCCTCTGCGCCATCTGCTTCCCGCCGAAGCAGCCCGAGCCGAAACCGGTCGCCAAGGCCGCACCCCGCACGCGGGCGGGCACGACGCGCGCGGCGCGGCCGGCCGCCCGGGTGGCCGGGTCCTCGCGTGCGTCGACGTCGCTCGTCGATCCGCCCGTCGACCCCAAGACCGTGCGCATCTACCACGTGACGCACGTGGAGAACCTCGCGCCGATCCTCGGCTCGGGCGCCGTGCTCGCCGATGACGCCGGCGCGTCCCCCGTCGTCGACCTCGCGGCGCCCGACGCGCGCGCGTTCCGCCGGTCCGCGCCGGTCGAGGGCGTCGACGCCGTCGTCGCCGACTACGTCCCGTTCCTCCTCTCCACGGACGCGCACGTCTGGAACGCCATCCGCACGGGCACGCCCGACCCGCGGCTCAGCACCGAGGCCGTCACGCGGCCGCCCGCCGACCACGTGATCCTCGTGAGCTCGGTCGCCTCCGCCGTCGGCGCGCGCACCGAGACCGCCGGTGCGGTGGTCGTCACCGACGCGGATGCCGCGACCGGCGGCGTCGGCTCGGCGTCGGCGTGGCCCGACGTGCTCCGGATGCTGCAGCGCCTCCATCGCGAGGACGACGGCGCCCGGCTGCGCTCGGCGGAGTTCCTCGTGCGCGAGCTGCTCCCGCTCGAGCGCGTGCTGCTCATCGCGGTGGGCAACGACCGCGTCCGCGACCGCGTGCGGGCGGCGCTCGACGCGGTGGGCGTCAGGACCCGGGTGGCGGTGTACCCGCCGTGGTTCCAGCCGACGGTCGAGGCGCCGGAGGAGTAGCCGCGGCATCCGGCGACTCGTGGCCGTCGGGCGCGATCGGCTCGCGCTCGGGGGCCGGCGTCGGCTCCTCGAAGAGCGTGCGCTGCGCCTCCTCGACGCGCTCGAGGTTTGAGAGGCCGTCGGAGCGGTGATGGCCGAACACCCAATAGCGGTAGAGCAGGAAGCGGAAGGCCGTGCCGAGCGCGAGCCCGACCACGTTCGAGGAGATGTTGTCGGCGACGAGGCTCGTGTACCCGAGCCAGTGGTGGCTGATCCAGAGGCAGGCCAGCGCGATGAGCATGCCGCCGACCGAGACGATCGCGTACTCCACGAACTCGCGCACGTAGTTGCGGCGGCGGTGGCGGCGGAAGGTCCAGTACCGGTTGCCGAGCCAGTTGAAGATGATCGCGACGCTCGTCGAGATGGTCTTCGCCCCGATGGCCGACTGCGCCCAGTGGTCGTCGCCGAACACTCCGAGGCGCAGGAGGTTGAACAGCACCACGTCGATGACGAGGCCGATGAGCCCGACCACGCCGAACTTCACAAGGTACGCCAGCAGGCCGTGCCACAGGCGGGCGAACGCACTGCCGACGGTGGTGGTCACCGGCACATCCTATGCCGTCGGGGTCGGCCTAGACTGAACGGGGCGCCGCACCGGGCGCCGTCTCGGCCGACGCGAATGGAGTGT
Organism: uncultured Agromyces sp.; assembly: GCA_965652625.1. Classification (GTDB taxonomy): domain Bacteria; phylum Actinomycetota; class Actinomycetes; order Actinomycetales; family Microbacteriaceae; genus Agromyces. The sequence continues at coordinate 446 of CBFGWW010000028.1, read as the reverse complement.
GCACGAGTGCGGGTCGGAGTGATCGGCGGCGGGCAGCTCGCCCGGATGATGATTCCCGCGGCGATCGAACTCGGCGTCGAGTTGCGCGTGCTGGCCGAGGCCGAGGGCATGTCGGCGGCACTCGCGGCCGACCGCGTCGGCGACTACACCGACGCCGAGACCGTGCTCGCGTTCGCGCGCGAGGTCGACGTCGTGACGTTCGACCACGAGCACGTGCCGCAGGACGTGCTGCGCCTGCTCGTCGACGAGGGCATCCCCGTGCATCCCGGGCCCGACGCCCTGCGGTTCGCGCAGGACAAGCTCCTCATGCGCGCGAGACTCTCCGAGCTCGGCCTCCCCGTGCCCGACTGGGACCGCGTCACGACGACGGCCGAGCTCGACGACTTCATCGCCGACCACGGCGGGTCCGCGATCGTGACGACGCCGCGCGGCGGCTACGACGGCAA
>CBFGWW010000027.1:0-21442 GCA_965652625.1 uncultured Agromyces sp. | reverse complement strand
CGTCCTCGTACTTGTAGCCGTCGCGGCCGCGGATGCGCTGGTCGCCGCCCGAGCAGAACGCCCAGCCGCCGTCCTTCGGGCTCGGGCCGTTGCCCGTGAGCAGCACCACGCCGATGCGCGGGTTCGTGCGGGCGTCCTCGAGCGCTCGGAACAGCTCGTCGACGGTGTGCGGGCGGAACGCGTTGCGCACCTCGGGCCGGTCGAACGCGACCCGGGCGATGCGCCCGTCGTTCGAGTGGTGGTACGTGATGTCGGTGAAGCCCTCGGGTCGCCCGCCGGGGACGCCGGGTGCGGCATCCGTCCACTCGCTCGCATCGAACAGTTCGGAGACCTCGCGCGCCATGCGTCCAGCCTATTCCCGCCGGTCGAGCGACCCTCGTCTCCGGGGATCCCCGGAGGTGAGCCCCCGCATCCGCCCGGTTGTGCGCAGTTGCTGCGCGAGAGCAGCCTCTTCGCAGAGGTGCGTTCATGCCACGCCGGAGCGGAGGTGATCGCAATGCCGACGAATCCATCCCCCGAGGACCGATATGCGGGGGCGCCGCCATTCGAACGGTCGTGGCGGATCCTGCCCGGGCGAAGGATGTGGTTCGCCGGATCGCAGCTGATCAAGGTGATCGTCGGAGCGTCCAGCGTGATCACGGCGATCGTCGCGCTGTACTTCGCCGGTGTGTATGCCCACGACGCTTGGCTCTTCCCGAACGAGAAGGACTACACGACGCTTCGGCACCTTGGTGCCGGAATGAGTGTCGAGCACTTCGACGAGGTGCTCGGCGCGCCCTCGATCAGCGTCTCGACACTGATCGAGCGTGGTGGTGAGGTCGATGAGGGCCACTCGTACACCTACATCAGAGACAAGTACCTCGTCGAGATCATCGGCACGAGCGACGGGGACACCATCATGTACTCCGTGCTCACGTGCGATGACGACTTCATGGTCACCTTCGACGCTCCGACGGGCTCCACGGTGCAACTCGGTACGTCACCGCTCCCCGAGTCAGACAGCAGCGGAGGCACACCGTCGCAGATCTGGTACGAGAGCGCCCTCACGGTGGGAAGTCCCGTCGTGTATCAGGAGACGATGGTCGCTGATGCAGCCGGCGCGACGCGCTACCGCGCCTATGGTTTCGGCGTCAACGCCGTCTGCGATCCAACCAATTCGTTCACCACAACGGACGGTGACCCGCTTCCGGGCTACAGCGGGCCACTCGAGGGTGCTCCCATGGAGATCGTCGAGTTCCGGAAGGTCACGCAGCCGAACTTCTATATCGAAACAGCCAATGGTTGGCCCCTGCACGACGACAACCTGATCGGCCTCGGAGCGGCACGCGCACATCTTCCGGCCTGGTTCCTGGCCGAGAACGACTGAGCGCACTCGGGCACCACGGCCACCCTGCGACTCCCTGGCCGCGGACTAGGTGACCGGGAGGGGCGCTTCGGCCGGCGGTCCGCCCGTGAAGAACGCGACGACGCCGGCATAGACGATCGAGCCGACCCAGATCGCGCCGTAGGTCAGCGGGATGAGCGCCGCGACGAGCAGCACGAGCCCGATGACGGCGATGACCACGTTGCGGCCCGCGGAGTCGCGGCGCACGTCGGTCTCCTCGACGCCCAGCTGGTCGAGCTCGTCGGTCATGTGCACCCCCAAGGCCCTTCACGCTAACAGACCGCCGGTTCGCCGTCTCCCGTGAGTCGGTTCGCAGGATGCGCCGAGGCATCCCACCCGTTGAAGCCCCGATGAGACCGATGGTCCTCCGAATCGCTCCGCGACGACCCTTGCACGAAGCGCCCGCGGATGCCGCGGCGGTGCCACGATGGGAGGGTGACCGACGACGCCGCATCGCCGCCTGCCGGCGCCCACCGCTCCCCGGGCGTCGACCCGACCTCCGGCGCCCTCCCGACCCTCGACGAGTTGCTTGCGACGGCGCGCGTCGTCGCCCTCCCGATGGTGACGCGATTCCGCGGCATCGAGATGCGCGACGCGATGCTGCTCGAGGGCCCCGAGGGCTGGACGGAGTTCTCGCCGTTCGCCGAGTACGACGACGAGGAGGCGTCCGCCTGGCTCGCCGCGGCCATCGACTTCGGCTGGAACGCGCCGCCGCCCGCGCTGCGCGACCGCATCCCGGTCAACGCGACCGTGCCGGCCGTCGACCCCGACAGCGTGCGCATCGTGCTCGAACGCTTCCCCGGCTGCCGCACCGCGAAGGTGAAGGTCGCGGGCGGCGACGAGCCGCTGTCGACGGATGTCGCGCGCGTGCGCGCCGCGCGGGAAGTGCTCGGTCCCGAGGGCCGCATCCGCATCGACGCGAACGGCGGCTGGAACGTCGACGAGGCCGAGCACGCGATCCATGCCCTCGCGCCGTTCGACCTCGAGTACGTGGAGCAGCCGTGCCCGTCGGTCGACGAGCTCGCCGAGATCCGCCGCCGCACGAAGTACATGGGCATCCCGATCGCCGCCGACGAGAGCGTGCGACGCGTGTCCGACCCGCTCGCAGTCGCAGAGGCCGGCGCGGCCGACCTCCTCGTGATCAAGGCGCAGCCGCTCGGCGGCATCCGCCGGGCGCTGCGGATCATCGACCGCGCAGGGCTCCCCGTCGTGGTCTCGAGCGCCCTCGACACGAGCATCGGGCTCGCGATGGGCGCGCACCTCGCGGCATCCGTGCCCGAGCTCGACTACGACTGCGGCCTCGGCACGGCGTCGCTGCTGGCGGCGGACGTCACGCGCGCGCCGCTCCTGCCCGAGGACGGGTCGATCGCGGTGCGCCGGGTCGTGCCCGACCCCGAGCTGCTGGATCGCTACGCCGCCGACGAGGCGCACACCGACTGGTGGCTGGAGCGCCTCGGGCGCGCCTACGCGGTGCTCGCCGGCGGCTCAGCGGTCGAGTAGGAAACCACGCCGCCCACCGATGGCCGGTGTCAGTCCCAGCTCTGGGTTCAGAAACGGGGGCGAGTCTCCGATAGTCAGGGATGGCACGGATGTCTCGCGTCGACGATGACGCGACCGTGGGGGATGTGCGTGCCGCACGCGGCGCTCACCCGACACAGAGGAGACCAGATGTTCAAGCGAACCCTGACCAACATCGGCGCGGGCGTCGCGCTCGCCGCCGCCGGCGTGCTCGCCAGCGGTGCCGCCGCCTACGCGCACGAGTGCTTCAACCCCAACCGCTCCGACAAGGGCAACGCCGGCGCCTCGCACTCGGAGGCGTGGGTCACGGTGTACATCGAGGAGATCACGGACGGCATGTCCGAGGAGGACGCGTCCTGCTTCCTCGCGGCCTACGCGGAGACCGGTGCACCCTCGTCCTTCACGATCCACGCGAAGGGCGTGAACGGACAGGACGGCACCATCGGCGCCAACAACCCGAACCGCGACGTGAAGGCCGCCGACGGCAAGGGCATCGACGACGTCTTCGCCGCGTACGGCGCGCAGATCCTCGGCGCCTTCGAGAGCTGCCAGATCGCCCCTCCCGGCCCGCCGGCGTGATCGACCGAAGGTCCGGGCGGAGGGGTGCACCCCCTCCGCCCGGACCTTTTCCATGCCGGGAAGCTCCACGAAGGATGAGCTACCAGAGCACCACCATCATCGGCACGGAGCTCGAGTCGGCGTAGCCCTCGCCGCCATCGAACTCCACGGTCAGCAGGTGCGCCCCGGCGCCGAGCTTCGGCAGCTTCACCTCGAACCGCCCGCGGGCGTCGACCGCGACCTGGGTCGTCGCGATCGGCGTGCCGCCGTCGGAGACGGTGACCGTGCCGACCGGCGTCGTGCCGTCGGCCGCCGTGACCTGGCCGGCGACCTTGATCGCCGAGCCCGCCTTCGCGAGCACCTTGCTGGGCACGGCGAGCACCGAGGTGCCCACGGCCGGGGGCTCCTGCTCGTCGACGAGCACGGCAGCGGTGCGGGCCGGCAGCATGAGCGTGCCCGATGCAGCGTTCCACTCGGTCGTCTTCACGACCGGGTCGGAGCCGTTCGCCAGCGCGTCGGCGAGTGCGAACTCGCGTCCGGCGAGGCCGTCGACCTGCTCGGTGATCGCCTCGGGCGACGCGTTGAACACCACCAGGGCGCCGTCGAGCTCGGGGTCGACGTCGTCGCCCACGAGGTCGTCGATCTGCATCACGATGAGGCCCGGCGTGGCATCCGCCCCGCTGTTCGGGAACGTCACCTTCTGGTCGATGAGCTCGGCCGAGCCCAGCTGCAGCAGGTCGACGTCGCCGCGCACGCGCAGCAGGTCGAGGGCGGATGCCTCGGCCGCCGCCATGTCGGCCGCGGTCGGCTTCAGCGCGGGGTCGGCGAGCAGCGGCGCCAGGTCGTTCCAGTGGTCGCCGTTGTCCGCCTTGTTCGGCAGGCCGGAGCCGAACGTCGACTCCTGGCCGGTCCAGTCGATGCGGTTGAACCAGTCGCCCGAGTTGTAGCTGTTGCGGTCGAGCGACTTCGAGCGCAGCAGCTCGGTGCCGGCGTGCCAGAACGAGGGCGTCTGCGCGAACGTCACGGTCGCGAGCGACAGCGTGTTCATGCGCACGCGGTCGGCCATCGACGTGTCCGTCGGGAGCTTCAGGATCCCGAGGTCGAACAGCGTCTCGTTGTCGTGCGCGTCGACGTAGTTGATCACCTCGTCGGGCTGGTCGGCGTAGCCCGCGGGCGAGTCGTTGTAGTCGAACGCGTCGCCGCGCTTCACCGTGCCGTCGGAGCCGGTGAACTCGAACGCGCGCAGGTTGCCCGCGAGTCCGAGCTTCACGAGGTCGGTCTGCTCGCCGAGCGTGCGCGTGCCCTCCCGAACGGGGTGCCCGTTCGGGTCGCCCGCGAGACCGGTCCCGAAGCCCTGGTCGAACTTCGAGCCCGCGTCGACGGGGCTGCCGCCGTGCACGCCGTCCCGGAGCCGGTCGTTGAACGTGCCGATGCCCGTGCCGCCGAGCTGGCCCTGCGTGGCCTGCTCGAACAGCGCGTTGTTCGCGACCTCGCCGAAGTTCCAGCCCTCGCCGTAGAGGTACACCGCCGAGCCGTCCACGCCGTCCCCTTCGAGCGTGAGCTCGTCGAGCGCCGCGCGGATCGCGAGCATGTTGTCGCGAGAGTGGTGGCCCATGAGGTCGAAGCGGAAGCCGTCGACCTTGTACTCCTTCGCCCAGAGGACGACGGAGTCGACCATGAGCTTCTCGGCGACCTCGTGCTCGGTGGCGATGTTCTGGCAGCACGTCGAGGTCTCGACGTTGCCGACGCCGTTGAGGCGCTGGTAATAGCCGGGCACGATCTTGTCGAGCACCGACTTCTCCCCCTGGCCGGATGCCGCGGTGTGGTTGTACACCTCGTCGAGCACGACCTGCAGGCCCATGCCGTGCAGTGCGCCGACCATGCCGCGGAACTCGGCCACCCGGGCGCCCCCGTTCGGGTCCACCGCGTAGGAGCCCTCGGGCGCCGAGTAGTGGAACGGGTCGTAGCCCCAGTTGAAGCCGTCGAGGTCGCGGATCGAGTCGATGCACGCCTGCTGCTCGGTCGACGCCGGACCGTAGGACGCGAGGTCGCAGGCGGGCGTCGCCTGCTGGTCGCGGCGCTCCTCGATCGTGGCGATGTCGAACGTCGGCAGCAGGTGCACGGTGTTGATGCCCGCGTCGGCGAGCTGGCGCAGCTGCGCCGTGCCGGCCGAGTCGCGCGTGAAGGCCGCGTACGTGCCGCGCTCCGCCTCGGGCACCTACTCGTCGGTGATCGAGAAATCGCGCACGTGCAGCTCGTAGATCGCCCGGTCGACGGGTCGCTCCACCTCCGGCGCGGCCGTCTCCGCCCACTGCTCGGGCGCGAGCGAGTCGTCGTCGAGGTCCACGATGACCGTGCGCGCCGAGTTCGTGGTGAGCGCCACCGAGTAGGGGTCGGTGACCGAGTTGACCTCGACCCTGCCCGTCGTGGGTGCGAACACCGTCACCGACCAGCGGTACTCGTCGCCGACCGCGCGGCCGTCGACGCTCCACGTGCCGTCGGCCGCGTTCCACTCGGCGGGGACGACCGTCGGGTCGCCCGTGCCGCCGGCGGGCCAGACCTCGAGCGAGGCCGACTGCGCGGTGGGCGCCCAGAGGCGCAGGGTCGCGTCCTGGCCGCTCACCGTCGCACCGAGCGGCACGGATGCCACGGCGTCGGCGTAGAGGTCGTCGAGCACGCCGGGCAGCTGCACGCCGGTGAACGCCGACAGCGCGCCAGGTCCAGTGGGCGCTGTCGTCACCTGCGACACCGCGAGCTGCTCGGTGAGGAGCTGCTGCACCTCGGCGCGGTCGAGCCCGACCGGGTGCAGGGCGATGAAGCCCTCGAGCGCCGGGAACTTCGCCAGCTGCTCGTCGGTGAGGCCCGCCGGGTCGCGCTGGAGCTCGATCGGCGCGCCGCCGCCGGTGACGGCGCCCTCGGCGACCGCGAGTCCGGCGTCGGCCGCGTGCTCGAGCGCCCAGGTCGCCGAGTCGGCGGATGCCCCGCCGAGCAGGTCGGCCGGCCAGGCGAGCGTGTCCTCGCTCACCCAGTGCGCGCGCGACTGGCCCGTGCCGGCGAGCGGCGGGTCGGTCACGACGATCTCGAGCACATGGGTCGCGAGCGTGTAGCGGAACTCGACGAGCTTGCCGTCGGTCGCGGTGAACGCGTAGTTCCCACCGTCGCGCGCGCCGCCGACGCCGTAGTTCTCGGCCCAGCTGCGGTCGTGGGCGACCTTCACCTCGTAGTTGCCGCTCGGGATCGACGAGCTGGACCACGTGTAGACGCCGTCCTTGTCGCCGTCCTGCATGAGCGACGCGAGGCATTCGGGCTGCCAGTCGCCGGGGCATCCGACCTCGGACTGGAAGCTGCCGGGCAGCGTCACGACAGGACCCTCGGCCGTGGACGAGACGACCTTGGTCACGGGGTTCCAGAAGAACGTCACCGGCTTCGTGCCGTCGGTCGTGTAGGTGATGTTCGGCCCGTTCGGCTCGCCGTTCGCGCCGTAGTTGACGTCCCAGCTGCCGTTGATCGCCACCTTGTACTCGTAGGTGCCGGCGGGCAGGGTGAACGTGCCCTCGTAGATGCCGTCGGCGCGCTTCGTGAGCTTCGCCGCCTCGCAGCCGGGGGTCCAGTCGCCCGCGCAGTTCATCTCGGAGTTGTGGTTGCCGGGCACCGTGACGAGGTCGATCGGCTGCTCGGGCTCCTCCTCCTCGACGAGGTTCACGGCGTTGCCGACCGATGCGTAGGTCGACGCGGCCGAGCGGTGGCCCGCGGCATCCGTCGACACCGCGCGGTACTCGACGAGCGTCCCGTCCGCGAGGCCCGCGGTGTCGTGGAAGACGCGCGGCGTGGTGTCCTCTGCGGTGCCGAGCGCGTGCCACTCGTCGCTGCCCGCGACGCGCCACGAGAAGCTCGTCTCGGCCCACGTGGCGTCGTCGACGTCGGCGACGACCGGGGTGATGCCGGTGACGCCCGCGCCCGCTGCGGGGGTCGCGACCGAGATGGCGGATGCCGCGTCGGGCGCGCTCACCGTGCGGTCGGCTTTCAGCACGACCGTGCCGAGCGCCGGCACGGTCACCGAGGCGACGCCGTCGGCGTTCGCCGTGACGCCGGGGCCGTCGGTGCCGTCGGTGCGGTAGAGCGGCGCGAACACGCCGCCCTTCGTGAGCGTCGGGACGTCGACGGTCTTCGCGGCGTTCGAGTTGTTGGCCGCGACGAGGTATTCGACCTTCTCGGTGCGGTCGATGCGCGAGAACGCGTAGACGCCCGCGCCGTTGTCGACGTAGCGCTCGACCTGCGCGCCGGTCGCCAGGGCCGGGTGCGCCTGGCGCAGCGCCGACAGCTCGCTGATGTGGCCGTAGAGCGGCACGTCGGTGCCGGTGTGCGCACCCGTGCCGAACGTCTCGCCGGTCACGAGCGTCTGGCCCTGGTACTCCGCGACCTGGGTCGGGAAGAGGGTCTGGCGCGCGCTCTGGTCGCCGCCGATGCCCGCGAAGCCCTGCTCGTCGCCGTAGTAGACCACGGGCTGGCCGCGCGTGAGGAAGAGCAGCTCGTGCGCGAGCTCGTCGCGCTGCAGCGGGGCATCCGTCGACTGCAGGAAGTAGCCCACGCGACCCATGTCGTGGTTGCCGAGGAAGGTCGGCAGCGCCGTCGCCGACGAATCGGGCGTCGTGTAGTAGTCGTCGCCCGCGAACAGGGACTGCAGGTTCTTCGCCGAGTTGCCGGCCGCGAAGCTCACCGCCTGCGACTGGAACGTGAAGTCGAGCACCGAGTTCATGTCGGTCTTGCGCACGTAGGGCGAGAGCTTCTGCGGGTCGGCGTCGTAGACCTCGCCGAACATGAAGAAGTCGGGCTTGCCGGCGGCGTGCGCGTAGTCCAGCACGTCGGTGGCCCACTGCTCCCAGAACTCGAAGTTCACGTGCTTGGCCGTGTCGATGCGGAAGCCGTCGATGCCGAGGTCGATCCAGTCCTCGTAGACGTCGACGAAGCCGTTCACGACGGTCGGGTGCTCGGTCATGAGGTCGTCGAGGCCGACGAAGTCGCCGTACGTGACCGACTCGCCCTCCCACGTGGAGTCGCCGCGGTTGTGGTACAGGGTCGGGTCGTTGAGCCACGCCGGCACCTTGAGGTCGGCGTCCTCGGGCGCGACCGTCGGCGTGTACGGGAAGCTCGTTGCCGGGTCGAGCGCCGGGAACGGCTTCGAGCCGTCGGCGTACTCGGCGAGGTCGATGACGTTGCCGCTCGCGTCGGTGTAGGGCGACGTCTTCTGGTCGATGTACGAGTACTGCTGCTCCTCGTAGTCGATGACGTCGGCCGTGTGGTTCGTGATGATGTCGAAGTACACCTTGATGCCGCGCGCGTGCGCGTCGGCGATGAGCTCCTGGAGCTCCGCGTTCGTGCCGAGGTGCGGGTCGATCCGGGTGAAGTCGGTGACCCAGTAGCCGTGGTAGCCGGCGCTCGCGTTCGCGCCCTCCCCCTGCACCGGGCGGTTCTCGAAGCTCGGGGTGAGCCAGATCGCCGTGGTGCCGAGGCCCTCGATGTAGTCGAGCTGCGAGTGCAGGCCGGCGAGGTCGCCGCCCTGGTAGAAGCCCTTGTGGGCCGGGTCGAAGCCGGTCGCGAGGGCGTCGCCCGTGAGACCGCCGAGGTCGTTCGTCGCGTCGCCGTTCGCGAAGCGGTCGGTCATGACGAAGTAGAACACCTCGTCGCTGCCGGGCTGGCGCACCGGGTCGGCCACGAGAGCGGCATCGGATGCCGCGTCGTACGCGCCGCGCAGGCCGGTCGCCTCGAGTCCGACGCGCTTCAGGGTGTCGTCGAACACGATGCGCACGGGCGTGTCGCCCTCGACGGTCAGCGGGATGTTGCCGTCGCCGCCGTTCAGGCCATAGGACTCGGCCCAACTGTCGTTCACGGCGACCTTGTACTCCCAGGTGCCGGCCGGGATGGTGAACTCCGCGGCGTAGACGCCGGGCGTGGCGGTCGGCGCGAGGTCGGTCGCGGCGCAGTCGGGCTGCCAGTCGGCCGAGCAGCCGAGCTCGGACTGCAGGCTCCCGACCAGCGCGAACGAGCGGTCCTCCGCCTGCGCGGGAAGCACGGGCAGCACCACCGCAGCGGATGCCGCGAGCGCTCCCGTCACGATCGCCGCCAACCATCTGCGCTGCTTCGCGCTCCGCGTCATCCTCGACTCCAGTTCTCAGGGCACGTCGACGTGCCACCCGGCTGGGGGTGACGCTAGCAGCGGAGCTCGCGTTAATGCAAGCGCTTACACCAGATGTGACCTACAGCACTGCGGATGCCGCGTCGTGGTGGCATCCGCAGTGCAAGCGTTCTCACGGACCGCAGGCGACTTCTCCCTCGGCTCCCCTGGGTCGCGGCGATCAGAACGTGTGGCCCAGGTAGACGGAGCGGCGCATCTCATCGCGCAGGCGCTCCCCCTCGAGACGGCGCTCGTGGAGCTCGGCGAGTTCCTCGCGGCTCAGCGGCCGACGTGACGTGGCGAACAGGGCGAGCACACCGGCGCGGATCGCCCGAGCCATGCGTGCGAGGCCGTGGACCGCGCCGACCTCGGTCGCCGGGGCGGAGGAGCTGATGGTGAGTGCGGTGTTCATGACGATCCTCGATGGTTCGGAGCCCGCCGGTTGCGAGCCGTGACCCCAGTACAGCGCCGAGCGCCCTGTCGCCTCATCGGCGACGGCTACCGAGATCGCCTGGCTGGGTTACCGAGATCTCGGGGAACTCACGGATCTCGGGGAGCTCACGGATCTCGGGGAGCTCACGCGGTGAGCAGGCCGAGCTCGCGGGCGGCGCGCACGGCGTCCTGGCGCGACTGCACGCCGAGCTTCGCGAGCACCGCCGCGACGTGGCTGTCGACCGTGCGCACCGACACGACGAGGCGCTCGGCGATCTCCGCGTTGGTGAGCCCTTCGGCGAGCAGCCGCAGCACCCCGACCTGTCGATCGGTGAGCCCCTCGGGGTTCTGGCGGGTGAGGTTCGACGGTCCGCGCGGGATGCTGCGCACGCCGCGTTCGCGGAGGTCGGCGCGCACCCGTCGGGCGAGCGGCACGGCCCCGATGCGGTCGAGGATGGCGAGCGCCTCGAGCAGGTCCGCCTCATCGGGGCTCTCGGCGAGCGCCGCCGCCTCGTGGTAGGGCGCTCCGGCCTCCCGCCAGAGCTCGGCGGCGCGCCGCCAGTCGCCGCGCGCCTGCACGGCGGCCGGGAATCCCTCGTGCTCGGGCACCTCGATGTCGTCGTCCCCGGCCCGGCGCAGGACGTCCCCGAGCTCCGCGCGCAGCGACGCCGCGTCGCGGCTCGCGGCCTCCTCGTACTCGGGACGCGCGATCGCCCGGGCGGCGGCCGCATCGCCGCGGAGCAGCGCCGCCTCTGCGCGGGCCACCGCGACCGGGCCACGCCGCTGCAGTTCGCCGAGGTGCTCCGCGAGCCTGCGCGCCTCGTCGAGCACCTCGTCGGCGCCCTCGTCTCCGCGGCGAAGTCGCACGGTGCCCTGAACGGTGAGCGCCACGCAACGGGCGTGCGGGGGCCCGGGCAGCGGGTCGATGACGGCGAGGGCGTCGTCCCATCGCGCGCGGGCCAGGTGCAGCCGCGCCTGCTCCATCTGCTGGTAGCTCACGAAGCCGATGAACTCCGCCCGCTCGGTGATCTCGATGGCCCGCTCGAGGTGCACCTCGGCGAGGTCGAGCCGATACTGGTCGAGCAGGCCCCACACGAGGTTGACCGAGGCGCGCGCGGCATCCTCGATGTCGTCGACGGCGAGCGCGACCTCGGCGGCCTCGAGGAGCTCGGCCATGCCGGCGTCGTCGGCGAGGAACATGAGCGCCGTGCCGTGGTTGTTCAGGGCGTGCGAGAGCACCCCGGCGTCGCCCGTCTCGCGGGCGATCGCGATCGCGCGGCTGGCGAGCTCGATCGCACGCCGCGTGTCGTGGGCGAGCAGGGCGAGCTGCGACTCGTTGCTCAGCGCCATCGCGTAGAGGCTCTCGTCGCCGGCGTCGACGAGCACGGCGGATGCCTCCTGCGCCGACGCCTCGGCCGGTGCGCGGAGCCCGTCGAACCACTGGAATCGCGACAGCCAGCGCAGGCTCGCACCGAGCCGCCGCGCGTCGCCGAGCGCACGGCGCTGCTCGACCGCATCCGTCTGGGCGAGCATCGCCGAGTGCGCGGCACCCACGGTGTACGCCTCGATCGCGTACTGCTCGGTCAGGTCGGCCAGGGTGGCCGTGTCGTAGCGTGCGGCGTGCTCGAGCGCCACGCGGTAGTGCGCGGCCGCCTGCCGGTGCGCACCCGATGCGGCGGCATCGCGTGCCGCGCGGGGCGCCCACTCCACGATGGCGTCGACGTCGCCGGCGGCGAGCGCGTGGTGCACGAGTCGCGCGGGATCGGCGACGCCCGATTCGATGAGCGCGTCGAGCGCGCGCTGCTCGAGTTCGATCCGGCGCGACGCCGGCAGCGAGTCGACGACCGCGCGCCGCGTGAGCTCGTGGCGGAACCGCACTCCGTCGGGGCTGACCGCCAGCAGGCCGCCCTCCTCGGCGGCCCGGAGTGCGCCGGCCGAGCCGGGCACCAGCCGCGCGAGCAGGTCGGCGTCGACCGCGGACGGAACGACCGCGAGCTGCTCGACGTGCTCCTGCGTGGCGGCATCGAGCCGCCTGAGCCGCCCCGTCACCGCGTCGACCACGGTGGGCGGCACGCTCGCCTCGTCGGCCGACGCGACGAGCTCGCTCACGAAGTACGGGTTGCCCTCGGTCATCGCGAACACGCGTCGGGCATCGAGTCCGCTGCCGGCGGTCAGGGCGCCGACCGCCGCGGGCGACAGTCGCTGCAGGGCGAGGCGCTCCACCCGCTCGCGGGGACCGAGGTCGCCGAGCAGGCGGTTCAGGGGGTGGTTGCGATCGAGCTCGTTCCGGTAGGTGAGCACGAGGGCCGCGGGCAGGCCGTCGATCCGGCGCGCGAGGAAGCGGAGCACGTCGAGCGTCGCCTCGTCGGCCCAGTGCACGTCCTCGACGACGAGGATCGTGCCCGGGGCATCCGCCAGCTCGTCCTGCAGCGCCGCGTAGACGTCCTCGCGGTCGCCGCCGCGCAGGGCGTCGCGGAGCCGCGGTCCGACGTCGGGCGCGAGGTCGCGCAGCGGGCCGAGGGTGCGCGGAGTCGACATCGCGTCGCACGAGCCGACGAGCACGCGCGTGCCAGCCGGCGGATCCGCGCGCAGCGCCTCGACGAGGCTCGTCTTGCCGATGCCGGCCTCGCCGTGCAGCAGCACGACACGACCGCGACCGCTCACGGCCTCGCCGGCGGCATCACGGAGCTCGGCGAGCTCGGGCTCGCGCTCGAGCAGGTCCCTGCGCATAGTGCGAGCATGCCCGCGCGCCACCCGGCACGCAACCGAGCACGCCCGGAACGCGGGAAGCGGCGTCAGCGGTTCGATCGGCACCGGTTGCCGAGGTCACCGCCGACCGGCCGCGGGACTCAGAGCCCCGAGTACGCGTGCAGGCCCTTGAAGAACAGGTTGACGATGGTGAAGTTGAACAGCACCGTCGAGAAGCCGATGATCGCGAGCCACGCCGACCGTGAGCCGCGCCAGCCGCGCGTCGCCCGCGCGTGGATGTAGCCGGCGTAGACCACCCAGATGATGAAGGTCCACACCTCCTTGGTGTCCCAGCCCCAGTACCGGCCCCAGGCCGCCTCGGCCCAGATCGCGCCGGCCATGAGCGTGAACGTCCAGAGGATGAACCCGATGATGATGACCCGGTAGGCGAGGTTCTCGAGCGTCGCCGAGTCGGGCAGGGTCGCGAGGAACGACTGCTTCGCGGCCTTCCCAGCGGCCGCGATCGACTCGCGCCGGGCCTGCATGAGCTGCACGACCGAGAGCGCGAACCCGAGCGCGAGGAAGCCGACCGACGACGTCGCGACGAACACGTGGATCACGAGCCACGCGGACTGCAGCGCGGGCGGCAGCGGCACGACGCTGACGTAGAAGTTCACCGTCGCGATGCCGAGGAGCACGAGCACGAGGCCCGTCACGAACGTGCCGAGGAAGCGCAGGTCGTGCTTCGAGACCACGAGCACGAGCAGGTAGACGCTCGTGATGATGAGCGTGCCCGTGAGCGCGAACTCGTACATGTTCGCCCACGGCACGCGTCCGGCGGCGAGGCCGCGCGTGATGTCGGCCGCGAGGTGCAGCGCCCACGCGACGACGGTCAGCGCGACGCCGACCCGCAGCGACGGCGAGCGACCGTAGGCGACGGCGCCGGCCTGACCCCGTCGAACGGATGCCGCGCCTCGCGCCGAGCCCGCACCCCGGCTGGTGACGTCCCGTCCGGGCGACTCCGACACTGATGCGTTTTCCGACTCAGTGTCGGAGTGAGCTGCTGCCGGGACGCCAGGGCGGAATGCGGTCGCAGTCGCGGCAGCCGCAGGCACGGCGGCCTGCGCCATATCGGCGGCCTTGGCGTCGTCGGCCGCCTTGGCGGCCACGGCGGAGCGACGCGCGAGGTCGATCGCGTACGCGATGAACGCGAGCGCGTACACGGCCATCGCCGAGTACACGAGGATGATGGAGATCTCGTCGAGCGTCACGTGACTACCTTACGTCGGGGGGATTCGCGGGGTCATCGGGCGATTCCTCGACCCTCCCCGCGTGCTTGTCGGCGAATGCCGCCACGGCGTCCTCGAGGCCGGGGTCCTCGCCGCGGGCGAGGCCGGCGTACTCGAGCACGACCGTGCCGTCGGGCCGACGCGCGGCCTTCACCCACATGCGGCGGCGCGGCACGAACAGCGAGAGCAGCAGGCCGCCGACGATGAGCACCGCGAACACGAGCACCCAGCCCTGCGAGGGGTCGTTGTGGATGTCGAAGCTGGCGAAGCGCGAGACGCTGTGCGCGTAGTCGTCGTCCGCGGCATCCGGATCGCCACCTGTTTCGGCAGACACATCCTCGAACGTGATGGTGCCGAGCCCGTTCGGCAGGTCGACCGTGTCGCCGGGCATGAGCTCGAGCGAGTCGACCCCGGTGCTGCCGCCCGTGAGCTGCTCCATGGTCGACGGGTCGAGCGTGTAGACCGACGTGGGGGTGCCGGCGTCGATGCCGAGATCGCCCTGGTACACGTTGAGCGTCAGCACGGGGTAGACGAGGTCGGGGTAGCTCGAGGTGTACGCGCCCGACGGCAGCGTGGTCTGCGTCGGGTAGAAGAACCCGACCATGCCGAGCTGGTCGGCGAGGCCGTCGGGCACCTTCACGACGCCGATCGAGGTGAGGTTCGCGTCCTGCGGCAGGAACGGCACGGAGTCGGTGAACACGACGTTCCCGTCGGGGTCGCGCACGGTGATCGTCGGCGCGTAGCCGTTCCCGAGCAGGTACACGTCGGTGCCGTGCACGCGCAGCGGCTCGTTGACCTTGACGACGCCCTCCGATGGCTCGCCGCCCTGCGCCTGCACGGTCACGCGCGCGGTGAAGTCGATCGGCTGCCCGATCGCCTCCTGGTTCTGCGTCTCGTAGACGGCGTCGAGCTCCTCGAGCGACAGGCGGTAGGGGTCGAGGCGCGTGTCGTCGAAGAAGCGTCCCGGGTTGAACGAGTCGTAGGCGGCGAGGGTGTTCACGAACGACTGGCCCTCGACCACGACGCGCTGGCCCGAGAACCCGAACCCGCCGCCGATGCCCACGGCCACGAGCACGCCGAGCAGCGCCGTGTGGAACACGAGGTTGCCGGTCTCGCGCAGGTAGCCGCGTTCGGCCGAGACGGATGCCTCGCCGCGCAGCTCGTAGCGCTCGACCCGGTAGCCCGCCTGCTTGAGCTGCGTCGCCGCGGCGGCGATCGCGGCATCCGCTGCATCGGCCGGTGATCGAGTAGCGCTCGCCGAAGGCGAACGCGTATCGAGATCCTCGGATCCTGTGTCGAACCCGCTGAGCGGCCGCTCGGTGTATCCCGCGAGTCGCTCGAGCCGCACCGGCGTGCGCGGCGGCCGCGCCCGGAGCGCGTCGAAGTGGTGCTTGGTGCGCGGGATGACGCAGCCGATGAGCGACACGAACAGCAGCAGGTACACCGCCGAGAACCACGCCGACGTGTAGACGTCGAACAGCTGGAACCCGTCGAGCACCGGCGCGAGGCCGGGGTTGTCGGCGAAGTACTGCGTGACGCCGTTCGGGTCGCTCGAGCGCTGCGGCACGAGCGATCCGGGCACGGCCGCGATCGCGAGCAGCAGCAGCAGGAGCAGCGCCGTGCGCATGCTCGTGAGCTGCCGCCAGCCGAAGCGCAGCCACCCGACGAACCCGAGCTTCGGTTGCGCGATGTCGCCGCCGCCCGCTCCTCCGGGTCCCCGAGACGGGCGAGGGGTCGCGGCATCCGTCGATCCGTCATCGCGCACGGGGGCGTCGATGTGGTCGTCGGGGCGCGACAGCGCGTCGGGGTCAGATCGCGGGGACAAAGCCGGTGATCACCGCCTGCAGTTCGTACATCCAGATGCTCCAGAGGCCCGACACCATGAGCAGGCCGATGGCGATGAGCAGCGAGCCGCCGATGATGTTGATCGTGCGGATGTGCCGGCGCAGGAACGCGAGCGAGCCCGTGACCCAGCCGAAGCCGAGCGCCACGAGCAGGAACGGGATGCCGAGGCCCAGGCAGTAGGCGAGGCCGAGCAGCACCGCGCGGCCGGCCGACGCCGAGTCGGCGCTGAGCGTGAGCACGACCGCGAGGGTCGGGCCGATGCAGGGCGTCCAGCCGAGGCCGAACACGATGCCGAGCAGCGGCGCGCCCGCGAGCCCGGTCGCCGGGCGCCACGACGGCTTGAACGTGCGCTGCAGGAAGGTGAACTGCCCGATGAACACGAGGCCCATGAGGATGAGCACGACGCCGAGCACGCGCGTGATGGTCTCGCCATAGGCGTTGAACCACGCGCCGGCGACACCCGCGAGCAGGTTGAACGTGACGAACACGAGCGTGAACCCGGCGATGAAGAGCAGCACGCCGAGCACGAGTCGGCGACGGTAGCGGCGCTCCTCCGAGGGCTCGGCCGAGGCATCCGTGAACCCGCCGAGGTAGCCGAGGTAGCCCGGCACGAGCGGCAGCACGCACGGCGACAGGAACGAGACGACGCCCGCGGCGAGCGCGATCGGCACGGCCGCGAGCAACTGCCCGTTCAGCACGATGTCGCCGACGCCTCCCACGCTCCCGTTGCCTCCTAGGCCTGCTCGGCGAGGAGGTCGTCGATGATCGACTCGAGGATCGACGCGTCGGTGAGCTGGCCGAGGACGCGGGCGGCGACCCGTCCCTGGCGGTCGAGCACGATCGTGGTCGGCACGGCCGCCGGGGGCACGTCGCCCGCGAAGGCGAGCTGCGCGGTGCCCTCGTTCACATCGAGGATCGACGGGTAGCTGACGCCGTAGGTCTGCTCGAAGGATGCTGCGGTGCCGGCCTGGTCGCGCACGTTGACGCCCACGAAGGCGACGTCCGGGTTCTCGACGGCCGTCTCGCCCTGGGCCTGTTCGCCGACGCCGAACGACTGCGAGACCTCCTCGAGGATCGGCGCCTCGACGCGGCACGGGGCGCAGCCCGCGTACCAGAAGTTCACGACCGTGACTCCGCCGAGCGTGTCGGCGGAGTCGAACGTGGCGCCGTCGACGGTCTCGCCCGAGAACTCGATGGGCTCGCCGCGCTGCGACGCGTCGAACTCGGAGATCGTGCCGTCGCCGGCGATGTAGTTCTTGCCGCTGCCCTCGCGGTACTGGTCGGCGAGCGGGTCGCTCGCGCAGCCCGCGAGCAGCAGGGCGGATGCCGCGGCGAGCGCGACGATCGCGGAGCGCCTCATCACACCGCCCCCACGTCGGTCGCGTTGGCGGACAGCCCGGCGGCCGGATCGCGGTACCCCACCTCGACGAACCCGGCTCCCGAGCCCCTCGACGGGCGACGCTCGTACGTCGTGATGCTCGACAGCGCACAGCGCCGACGGCGCGGGTCGTGCGCGAGCGACTTGCCCGCGACGCTTCGGTGCACCATCCAGATCGGCAACTGGTGACTGACGATCACCACGTCACCGCCATCGGTCGCGTTCCAGGCGTCGTCCATGGCGTGCAGCATGCGACGGGCGATCGACCCGAACGGCTCTCCCCAGCTCGGCTCCCACGGATTGACGAGGAACACCCAGTTGCGCACGTCGCGCAACGCACCGTCCCGCCCGCTCATGCGCTTGCCCTCGAAGCGGTTCTCGGGCTCGATGACCCGGTCGTCGAGCTCGGCCTCGAGTCCGAACACCCGTGCAATGGGCTCCGCGGACTGCTGCGTGCGCTGGAGCGGCGACGAGACGAGCGTCGTCACGGGCCGCGACCGGGAGAGCAGGTCGTCGGCGGCGAACTGCGCCATCTCGTGCCCGAGGCTGGACAGGCCGTAGCCCGGGAGTCGGCCGTAGAGCACGCCCTGGGGGTTGAACACCTCGCCATGGCGCACGAGATGGATCTGCTCGGCCGGCACGGTCTCCAGTCTAGAGAGCGGTTCCCTTTGAATCCGCCGAGGGTCGGGCCTGCTGGTCGAGGAGCCGGGGAGCGGCAGCTCCTCAAACCCGCGGATGCGCTCGACGGTAGGATGGGTGCCCGTGACTTCCCGCACCCTCATCAAGAACCTCGCCGCGCTTCCCGACGGCCCCGTCTCCGTCGCCGGATGGGTCGACACCGTGCGCGATCAGAAGAAGGTGCAGTTCGTCATCCTGCGCGACGAGACCGGCGCGGTGCAGCTCGTGAACCCCGCGGTGCGCGAGCTCGACCCCGAGGGCGTGAGCGTCGGCGCGGCCGAGGCGCTCGCCCTCACCGAGTCCATCTCGGGCCTCTCGCACGGCACGTTCGTGCGCGTCACGGGCGAGCTCAAGCACGACGAGCGCGTCAAGCTCGGCGGGCTCGAGGTGAAGATCGGCGACCTCGAGGTCGTCACGGCGGCACTCGAGATCCCCATCGCGGCGGACTCGGGCCTCGACAAGCGCATGGACTGGCGCTTCCTCGACCTGCGCCACCCCAAGCAGAACCTCATCTTCCGCATCCAGACCACGTTCCTGCACGCCCTGCGCACGTACTGGGTCGAGCACGAGTTCGTCGAGGTCCAGACGCCGAAGCTCATGGCGTCGCCGTCCGAGTCGCGCGCCGAGCTCTTCCAGCTCGAGTACTTCGACACGACCGCCTACCTCGCGCAGAGCCCGCAGCACTTCAAGCAGATGGCGCAGTCCGCCGGCTTCGGCAAGATCTTCGAGGTCGGTCCCGCGTTCCGCGCCGACCCGTCGTTCACGTCGCGCCACGCGACGGAGTTCACGTCGATCGACACCGAGGTCAGCTGGATCGACTCGCACGAGGACGTCATGCGGCTCCACGAGGAGCTCATGGTCGCGGGCTTCACCGCGGTCGTCGAGAAGCACGGCGCCGAGGTCGCCGAGCTGTTCGGCATCGAGCTCACCGTGCCGACCACGCCGTTCCCGCGCATCCCGCTCGCCGAGGCGAAGCAGATCGTGGCCGATCACGGTTACGTCATTCCGCGTGCCGACGCCGACATGGACCCCGAGGGCGAGCGCCGCATCTCCCAGTACGTCAAGGAGACGTACGGCCACGACTTCGTGTTCCTCACCGACTACGCGTCGACGATCCGGCCGTTCTACCACATGCGCCACGAGGACGACCCGTCGCTCACCAAGTCGTACGACCTCATCTACAACGGCACCGAGATCTCCACGGGCGCGCAGCGCGAGCACCGCGTCGACGTGCTGGTCGCGCAGGCCGAGTCGATGGGCCTCGACCCCGAGGAGCTCGGCACCTACCTCGAGTTCTTCAAGTACGGCGTGCCCCCGCACGGCGGCTTCGGCATGGGCCTCGCCCGCGTGCTCATGCTCATGCTCGGCGAGGGCTCGATCCGCGAGACCACCTACCTCTTCCGCGGCCCGACCCGCCTGCTGCCCTAGTCCCCCCACCGGTCGTCCCGTAGCGCCCGGCGCAGCCGGACGCGTATCGAGACGCGACGAGGGATCTCGATACGGGTCGCGCTTCGCGCGGCCCTACTCGATCACCGGGGGTCGCGCTGCGCGCGGCCCTACTCGATCACCGGGGACGTAGGCTCGAAGGATGGTCGACCTCACCCCGACGGTCCGCATCGAGGGCGGCACGTTCCGCATGGGCTCCGCGGAGTTCTACCCCGACGAGACGCCCGTGCACGAGCGCACCGTCGACGCGTTCGAGCTCGACCTGCACCCGGTGACGAACGAGCAGTTCGCCGCGTTCGTCGAGGCGACGGGCTACGTGACCGTGGCCGAGCGCCCGCTCGATCCGGCGGACTTCCCCGGATACGACCCGGCTGGACTCGTGCCGGGCGCGCTCGTGTTCACGCCGACGCCGGGCCCCGTCGACCTGCGCGAGTGGCGGCAGTGGTGGCGCTGGGGCGAAGGCGCGAGCTGGCGGCATCCGCTCGGCCCCGACGGCCTCGACGCGCTCGAGGAGCGACCGTCGCACCCGGTGGTGCAGGTGAGCTTCGAGGACGCCTCGGCCTACGCCGCCTGGGCCGGCCGGCGGCTCCCCACCGAGGCGGAGTTCGAGTACGCGGCCCGCGGTGGCCTCGAGGGGGCCCGATTCGCGTGGGGCGACGACGAGTTCCCCGACGGGAAGCTCATGGTGAACCGCTGGCAGGGCTCCTTCCCGTACCGCAACACGGGCGCCGCCGGCTGGGTCGGCACGTCGCCGGTCATGACGTTCCCGGCCAACGGCTACGGCCTCTACGACGTGACCGGCAACGTGTGGGAGTGGACGACCGACTACTACGCGCCCCGCCACGAGGTGCCCGGCCAGTCGCCGGTCGACGCCGGTGCCCGCGAGAATCTGCTCGCCGCGGCATCCGCGGAGCCCGGGTCGCGCATCCCGCGCCGCGTGCTCAAGGGCGGCTCGCACCTCTGCTCGCCCGACTACTGCCTGCGCTACCGCCCGTCGGCCCGTTCGCCGCAGGCCGACGACACCGCGACGACGCACATCGGCTTCCGTTGCGCGCGCGACGTCGCCTGACGCGTCCGGTGATCGAGTAGGGCCGCGCGCAGCGCGACCCGTATCGAGATCTCTCGCCGCGTCTCGATACGCGTCCGGCTCCGCCGGGCGCTACTCGACGACCGGGGTACCGGCGACCGCGTCCGCGAGCGTCGGGTACACCCGCCCGGCCGCTTCCAGCCCGTGGAACCAGCTCCCCCGCCGCGCCACCGCCGCCCCCGATTCGGGCACCGCGGCGAGCCGCAGCTCGACCCCGTGCCCGGCGAGCTCGCGATCGAGGTCGGCGAGCGTGTCGAGCACCGTGATCGACGTGACGCCCATCCGGGTGAGCTCCACGGCGACCGCGTGCAGTCCGGGCCGTGCGCGCACGTCGTCGAGCACGGCGTTCTCGTAGGCCAGCACGTTCGCGGTGTAGAGCGGCCCGAGCAGGCGCACGGGGAGCACCCCGTCCACCGGGTCTCCCACCTCGATGCGCACGCGGTTGAGCTCGCGCAGGATCACGACGAGCGTGGCGAGCACGCCCACCGCCACCGCGAGGAGCAGCCCCGCCGTGAGGCCCACCGCAGCCGTGACGACGGCGATCCAGAAGTCGTTGCGGCTGATGCGCCAGAACCGCACGAGCGACGCGAGGTCGATGAGCCCGATGACCGCGACGAACACGAGGGCGGCGAGCGTCGCCTGCGGCAGCAGGCTCAGCACGGGGGCGAGGAAGAGCGCGACGAGCACCGCCAGCACGACCGTGACGACCGAGGCCAGCTGCGAGCGGGCGCCCGCATCCTGGTTCACCGCGCTCTGCGAGAAGCCGCCCGCCGCCGGCAGCACCTGGAAGAACGAGCCGAGCGTGTTCGCCGCGCCGGTCGCGAACAGCTCCTGATTGCTGTCGACCTGCGGCTCGCCGGGCCTGCGGATGCCGCGCGCCACCGCCGCGGACTCGAGGAACGCCATGATCGCGATCGCGAGCGCCCCGGGCACGAGCGCGCCGAGGTTCGCGAACGACGGCAGCTCG
>CBFGWW010000026.1:0-21494 GCA_965652625.1 uncultured Agromyces sp. | reverse complement strand
CGCTCGCCTGCGGATCGACGAAGCAGATCGACGTGTCGATGTTCATCCGCCGCACGAGCAACGCCGCCAACAACACCTTCAAGGACCTGTCGGACGCGACGTACTCGGTCGTATCCGCGACGGGAGTCTCCGCGTCCGCCCCGAATCCCACCTCGATCAAGATCCCCGACGGGTGGGACGACCTCGATGCGAACTCGCACGCGAGCAGCCCGGCGTCGCACTCCTCGATCTCGGTCGCGGCAGGCACGGTCAACGGATCCTTCACCGGCAGTGTCACGTATCGGGTATCAGGCACCGCAGCGAACAACACGCCTCTCGAGAAGCCCGCCACGGTGAACGTCAGCTGGAAGGTCGAGAACTGCGGCAGCCAGCCTCCGGCCGACACGACCGCACCGGTCGTCGTGCTCACGTGTCCTCCTGCTCCCGTCAGCCGAGGGGCGGAGGCCTTCGCGTCGTGGACCGCCTCCGATGAAGCGGGCGGCTCGGGCCTCGCGACCGCGTCGAGCGGAACGATCCCGCTCGACACGTCGACCCTCGGCTCGTACACCGCGATCGCGCCGATCGGCACGGCCGTCGACAATGCGGACAACCCGTCTGCAGTGGCGACGTGCTCGTACGACGTGATCGACACGACGCCTCCCGTCGTCACGCTGACCTGCCCGCCCGAGGTGGCTCGGGGATCGGTCGCCTACGCGACGTGGGAGGCCACGGACGAGGTCGGCGGTTCGGGCATCGCGGCGCCGTCGAGCGGCTCGATCCAGCTCGACACGTCGACGCTCGGCGACAAGATCGCGACGGCGGAGGCCGGCACAGCCCACGACATCGCGGGCAACGCCTCGCTCGAGACGACGTGCGGCTACACGGTCGTCGACCGCACGCCGCCCGTCGTGGTGCTCACCTGCCCGACGAGTCCCGTGCTGCTCGGCTCGGTGGCCGAGGCCACCTGGACCGCGACCGACGAGGACGGCGGCTCGGGCCTCGCGACCGCCCCGATCGGCTCGATCGCGCTCGACACGGCGAGTGTCGGCTCGAAGGTCGCGCTCGCCCCGGCCGGGACGGCGATCGACAATGCGGGCAACGAGTCCTTGGCCAAGACGTGCCCGTACTCCGTGATCTACGACTTCGACGGCTTCTTCCGCCCGGTCGACATGGGCGGGGTGGTCAACTCGGTCAAGGCCGGCAGTGCCGTGCCGATGAAGTTCAGCCTCGGCGGCGACCAGGGCCTCGACATCATCGCTGCGGGATACCCGAAGGTCATCTTCACGCCATGCGCGACGGGCGCGACGCTCGACGCGATCGAGACGACGGTGACGGCGGGCGGCAGCAGTCTCACCTATGACGCGGTCGCCGGGCAGTACGTGTACGTCTGGAAGACGGACAAGAGCTGGGCCGGCAAGTGCGGCACGTTCGCCCTGGAGCTCGACGACGGGCAGACGCACACGGCGTTGTTCAAGTTCCTGAAGTAGTCCGAAGTGGGCGAATCGGGGCACGGTGTCGCGACACGCCGTGCCCGATGACGCCGAACGCCCCGGAAATCCGCGTGTTTCCGCGGTTCTCTGCTACTTTGAAGGCGGCCTGATCGGCCACGGGGCGGTCGAACGATCGTTCCCGAGTACTCATCGATAGCTGTACCGAAACAGCGGAAAGTCCGAGGAGGACATTCAATGGCTGACAAGTCGCTGAACAAGACCGAGCTCGTCGCGAAGATCGCTGCGTCGACCGGCCAGAGCCAGGCCACCGTCGACGCCGTGCTCGGCGGTCTCTTCGACACGCTCGCCGAGTCCGTCGGTTCGGGCACCAAGGTCTCCATCCCGGGTTGGCTCGCCGTCGAGCGCACGCACCGTGCCGCGCGCACCGGCCGCAACCCGCAGACGGGTGCGACCATCGACATCCCGGCCGGCTACTCGGTCAAGGTGTCGGCGGGATCGAAGCTCAAGGCTGCCGCCAAGTAGCATCCGACCTCCGAAGGGGCGTACGGCGAGACCGTGCGCCCCTTCGTCGTTCCCGGGGGCAGCTCACGCTGCACCGAACCGTCGCGGATGCACAGTCGGGACGCATCCGACCATGCATGTGCGACGGTTCGCGTTGCCTGAAGGCGACCGCGGCGCGCGCCCGCCTGAAGCGCGGGGGAGCGGGGGAGTGGGCGAGTGGGAGGCGGGAGAGCGGGGGAGGGGCGAGTGGGGCGGATGCCGCCGCGGCCCGCTCCGAGCGGGCGCACGGGTCTCGGCGTCTAGGCTGGTTCGGTGCCCCGCTCCGTCCGCGTGCTCGGCCCAGCCGTGCTCCTCGCCGTCGCGCTCCTCGCGACGTTCGGCGCCCTCGCGTACGGTGGCGGCGCGGCCCCCTTCCCCATCCAGGACCCGGGCCCGATCGCACGCTGGGGCCTCCCCGTCGCGAAACTCCTCGTGAACCTCGGCGCGGCCGGCATGATCGGCGCGCTCGTGCTCGCGGTGTGGGCCCTCGCGCCGGCGAAGAAGGAGTTCGACCTCGCGCTCGACATCGCCGCGGCATCCGCCGCCGTGATGACCGTGGCGAGCGCCGCGACCGGCGTGCTCACGTTCCTCGTCGTGACCGGCGAGACCCTCGACCTGGGCGAGGCGTTCGGGCAGAAGCTCGGGCTGTTCGTCACGTCGATCGAGCTCGGCCAGGCGTGGCTGACGACCACGCTCGTGGCGGCCGCCGTCACCGTGCTGTGCTTCGCGGTGCGCAACCACACCGCCCTCGTGTTCGTCGCGGCCCTGGCCGTGTTCTCCCTCGTGCCGATGGCGCAGCAGGGCCACGCGGCGGGCGCCGCCGGGCACAACGCAGCCGTCGCCGACCTCGGCCTGCACCTCGTCTTCGCCGCCGCCTGGCTCGGCGGCCTGCTCACGATCGTGCTGCTGCGCCGGCAGCTCGAGGCCGACCGCCTGCCGGTCGTGCTCGCCCGCTACTCGACCGTGGCGCTGATCAGCTTCATCGTCGTCGCGATCTCGGGCTACGCGAGCGCCGCGCTGCGCATCGGGACGTGGGACCAGCTCGCCACGCAGTACGGGGTGCTCGTGCTCGCCAAGGTGGCCGCCCTCATCGCGCTGGGCCTCTTCGGCGCGCTGCAGCGCCGCTTCCTCATCAACCGCATCGCCCGCGGCGAGGCATCCGCGAGCCGTGACTTCTGGTTCCTGGTGGTCATCGAGCTCGCGTTCATGGGCCTCGCGTCGGGTGTCGCGGCGGCCCTCGCCCGCACGGCCACGCCCGTGACCGAGGAGGTCGGCTCGGTCGCACGCACGCCGGCGCAGATCCTCACGGGCGTGCCGCTGCCGCCGTGGCCCGAGTGGTACCGCTACTTCACCGAGTGGAACGCCGACCTCATCTGGCTGCTGCTCTGCGGGTTCGGCATCTTCTTCTACCTCGCCGGCGTGTGGCGCCTCCGCCGCCGCGGCGACCACTGGCCGGTGTACCGCACGGTGCTGTGGGTCGCGGGCCTGCTGCTCCTGGCCTACATCACGAACGGCGGCGTGAACGTCTACGAGGAGGTGCTCTTCTCGGCGCACATGGGCGCGCACATGGCGCTCACGATGGGCGTGCCGGTGCTGCTCGTGCCGGGTGCGCCGGTGACGCTCGCCGCCCGCGCGATCCACCCCCGCAAGGACGGCTCGCGCGGCGGCCGCGAGTGGATCCTGCTCGCCGTGCACTCCCGGTTCGCGTCGATCATCGCGAACCCGATCGTCGCGGCGGTCCTCTTCGCCGGCTCGCTCTGGGTCTTCTACTACTCGCCGCTCTTCCGCTGGACGATGACCGATCACATCGGCCACGAGTGGATGATCGCCCACTTCCTCATCACGGGCTACCTGTTCGTGCAGTCGCTCATCGGCATCGACCCCGTCCCGTACCGGCTCCCCTACCCGTTCCGCCTCGTGCTGCTGCTCGGCACCATGGCGTTCCACGCGTTCTTCGGCCTCGCGATCATGTCGGGCACCGGGCTGCTGCTCAGCGACTGGTACGGCGCGATGGGCTGGGGCACCGACGCGCTCGCCGACCAGCAGCTCGGCGGCGGCATCGCGTGGTCGGTCGGCGAGATCCCCACGGTGGCGCTCGCGATCACGGTGGCCGTGCAGTGGGCGCGCAGCGACGAGAAGGAGTCCAGGCGCCGCGACCGGCACGCCGACCGCACGGGCGACGCCGAGCTCGAGGAGTACAACGCCAGGCTCGCGGCGATCGCGAAGCACGACGCGCAGGGCTGAGCGCAGCGGATGCCGCGGGGCGGGTCGAGGGATCTCGATACGCGTCGCGCCTCGCGCGACGCCACTCGATCACCAGTGGGGCTGCGCTACCTGAGCTGGATCGCGATGCTGCCGTCGGGCCGGATCGTTGCCGTGAGCGAGAGCATGAAGGGCCGGTCCTCCTCGAGCTGCGAGAACTCGCCGTCGAAGAGCGACTGCACCTCGACCGAGATGTGCGCGACGCCCTCGGTGGGCGGCATCTCGAAGGCGCTCTCGCCCGCAGCCAGGGTCACGGCCGGGTAGGTGACCATCGTCCACACGGGATCGCTCACGACCTTGTCGTCGATCTCGATCCCGAAGGGGCATCCGGCGGGCTGGAGCACCGGCTGCGCTGTGCACTGGTCGAGGTAGCCGTTGACCTGCACCTGGACCCGCTCGACGAATGTGGCCGTGGGCAGCGAGTCGACCGTGACCGCGGGCCGCGACGACGGCTCGACCGGCAGCGCCGTCGGCACCGCCTCGAGCAGGGTCGACGTGTAGCCGAACTCGTAGACCGCCGGCGCGATCGCGAGGTAGGGAGCGCTCTGCGTGAAGGCGGTGAGCTCATCGCCCGACTTCGTCGCCCGCGTGTCGAGGGTGAGCGAGCCGACCGTGAACAGCGGATTGTGCGCGGCCGTGACGTCGATGACGGCGATCGGGCTGACCGAGAACTCCCAGCGGTTCAGCACGCCGTAGAGCGGGGCGATGGGCCGCACGTCGAACGTGGTCTCGACGATCGAGACGTCGAGCCGGTAGCTCGCCGTGACCGAGTGCGATCCGTCGGGCAGGGCCACGTCGCTGACGATGCGGATGTCCTCGGGGCCGCTCTCGACGACGCCCGAGCGGAACATCGCCGTCGAGACGTTCTCGGGCAGGCCCAGCTCCGCCAGCTCGGCCGCGTCGAGCGCGACCCCCGGGGTCGTGGAGGCGGCGGCGATGTCGTCGTCGGCGATCGCCTCGAGGTAGCGCTCGACGAAGCTCGACGCGCCGTAGATGGTCTGGTTCAGCGAGCCCAGGGCGGCGAGGAACGCCCCGACGAGCAGCACCGCCATCATCGCCCAGCCGGCGATCGCGGCGGGCGACACCGGTCCCCGTCGCGCGCCCGAGCTCCCCACCCGCACAGTCTAAGCGGGCGCCGGATCCACGCCCGGATATCCCCAGGCGTGCGCGCGCACCCACAGGCGTCCGCCGTCGGGGCCGATCCGAGCCGCGCCGAGGTTACAGTGGGAGCGCGCCCGGAGGGGCGCCGCCGCGGGAGGGGCCCGCGGCATCCGCTCGCCGAAGGCCACCAGTGCAGAACGTCACCCTCACCCGCGAACAGGCCGCGGTCTTCCAGGCCATCGAGGGCACCCGCGAGCACGTCTTCGTCACGGGGCGCGCGGGCACCGGCAAGTCGACGCTGCTCAACCACCTGAACTGGCACACGCAGAAGCAGATCGTCATCGCCGCGCCCACGGGCGTCGCCGCGCTCAACGTCGGCGGGCAGACGATCCACTCGCTCTTCCGGCTGCCCATCGGCGTCATCGCCGACCGCGAGATCGACCAGAACGACGCCGTGCGCAAGCTCCTGAACGCCATGGACACGCTCGTGGTCGACGAGGTGTCGATGGTGAACGCCGACCTCATGGACGCGATGGACCGGTCGCTGCGCCAGGCGCGGCAGCGGCCCCACGAGCCGTTCGGCGGCGCCCAGGTCGTGCTGTTCGGCGACCCCTACCAGCTCGCGCCGGTGCCGGGCGACGGCGACGAGCGCCGGTACTTCGCCGACACCTACGAGTCGATGTGGTTCTTCGACGCGAAGGTGTGGCGCGAGGCCGACCTGCGCATCTTCGAGCTCGGCGAGGTGCATCGCCAGCACGACGACGAGTTCAAGTTCATGCTCAACGCCGTGCGGCACGGCCGCGTCACGGCCGAGATCGCGGGCGTGCTCAACGACGTGGGCGCGCGCCGGCCGCTGCCCGAGCACGGGGCGATCACGCTCGCGACGCGCAACGACACGGTGAACCGCATCAACGCCCAGCAGCTGCATCGCCTGCCCGGGCACTCGCAGGCCAACGAGGCCGAGGTGAACGGCGACTTCGGCGGGCGCGCGTTCCCCGCCGACGAGCGGCTCGAGCTCAAGGTCGGCGCGCAGGTCATGTTCCTGCGCAACGACGTGGCCCTGCGCGGCGAGGGCCCGCGTTGGGTCAACGGCACCATCGGCACCGTGACGTCGCTCACGCGTGAGCTGCGTGTCGAGGTCGACGGCGAGGAGCACGAGGTCGAGCCCGCGACCTGGGAGAAGTACCGCTACTCGTGGGATCCCGTGCGCAAGAAGCTCGAGCGCGAGATCGTCGCCGAGTTCACGCAGTTCCCGCTGCGGCTGGCGTGGGCGGTGACGATCCACAAGTCGCAGGGCGCGAGCTACGACGCGGCGGTCGTCGACCTGGGGTCGCGGGCGTTCAGCCCGGGGCAGACCTACGTGGCGCTCAGTCGCCTCACGGCGCTCGACGGCCTCTACCTCGCCCGGCCGCTGCGCCCGAGCGACATCATGGTCGACCGCGACGTCGAGCGGTTCATGGCCGGCGCCATGCGCGAGATCGACGCCGACGCGATCGGCCCGACCTCGGAGCCGTAACCGGCCGAACCGGTTGCACCCGGGCCTGCTCGTGCACAGCAGGGCGAGGACCGCGGAGTGGGGCGGCGCGCCCCCCGCGCGCGCCCCCCCGGGGCTGCGGGCGGGGGCGGCGGGCGCGCCCCCGTCGCGCGCCGCCCCCGGGTGCGGCCGGGGGCGTCGTCGCCCCGCACCCCCGGCCGCCGTCAGTGGTGCTGCTGGTCGCCGTGCTCGCCGTGCGGCACCGCCGCGCGACCGGCCTCGGTGGCCGCGAGCGCGGGCGTGGCGAGGCCCGCGACGAGCAGCGCGCCGACGACGAGGCCGACGAGCGGGAGCCGCCCGTCGACGGCCGCCGCACGGCCCGGGGCAGGCGAGCGACCGTCTCGAGCCCGGTGAGCGCCGCTCCGCCCGCGCACCAGCACGGCGCAGTGCCCCGCGACGACGGCGATGAACACGGATGCCGCGAGCAGCGAGCCGACCGGAACGCCGGCCGCCTCGGCCAAGCCGCTGCCGACGAGCACCCCCGCCCCGACGAGCAGGGCCGCGCAGGTTCCGAGCACGACGCCCGGCACGAGCGCGCGACCCGCCCGCAGCGAGAGGACGCCCCAGCCGAGACCGGCAGCACCGGCCGCGGCCATGGCGCCCCCCGCGATCCCCCCGGCACCTGCGGCGAGCGCGAGCAGCACCAGCCCGGCGCCGAGGGCGCAGAGCATCGGCCAGGTTCGCGCGAGCGCCGACAGTGCGTGCACGGCCCGGCTCCCTAGGCCGTGGCCACGCGTGGCGAGCGCTCGGCCGCGAGCCCCACGCCGAGCAGCACGATGGCGCTCGCGAGGTGCAGGAAGTGGTCGGCGGTGTTGAGGGCGAGGATGTTCGCCGCGGTGCCGGCCAGGAAGAAGCCGACGATGCCGAGCAGCAGGTAGGCGCCGCCGACGACGATGTTCACCGTCTTGGCGGCGGTGGCCGACACGAAGCCGGCGATGAGCAGCGCAGCCCCGATCAGGAGATGCGCCACGTTGTGCAGCGGATTCACCTGGAAGATGCCGAGCAGCAGTCCGCCCTCGGTGGCGATGAACCCGACGCCGCCCGTGACGGCGAAGCCGAGCAACCCGACGAGCACGTAGACCGCGCCGAACACGGTTGCGACGATGCGATTCGGGGAGTTGCGCATGAGGTGCCTCCTTCGATGGTCCCGGCGATCACCGGGTATGCGGGTGGTTCGGAGCACCTCGGGGAACGGATTGGTCGCCGGGGGACATGCGGCGGGCGGCATCCCGGCGGAGCATCCGCAGCGGGCCGCGGCAGCACCGTCGAGGCTCTTGCGTCATGGGACGTGGGTCGACCCGCCATTGCGGGTTACAATCGCACCGGAACGCACAGCGAGGGGGGCTCGGTGGCTGACCGTCTGGGGAGGTCCCGGCGGCGGGGTGGACCTGTCGCCGCGATGGCGGCGGCCCTCGCGATCGCCCTGACCGGATGCTTCGGCACGGCCGTCGATCCGTCGGCGCAGTTCTCGCCCGTCGACGCGCCGCTCGGCGGCGATCTCGCCGACGGACTCCAGGGTGTCCTCGACCAGGCGGTGGCGCTGAGCGGGTCGAGCGGCGGCGTCGCCGGCGTGTGGGCGCCGTGGGCGGGCGAGTGGACCGCGGCATCCGGCACAGCCGACTTCGGCGAGAACCCCCGGCCCATGACCACGGACACCCGGTTCCGCCTCACCACCGTGACGACCGAGATCACCTGCACGGTGCTGCTGCGGCTCGCGGACCAGGGCGAGGTGCAGCTCGACGATCCCGTGGCGACGTACGTCGACTGGATCCCGAAGCTCGACGGCATCACCCTCGAGCAGCTGTGCCTGCACACCTCGGGCCTGGCCGACTACTACCCCGTGCTGCGCCCCAGCTTCGGCGCGAATCCCGGCCGAGTCTGGCCGGCGAACGAGCTGCTCGCGAACGGCATGGCGCTGAACCGCATCGGACCGCCCGGCGAGCAGGTGCGCGAGTCCCGCACGGGCATCCTGCTGCTCGCGCTCGCGCTCGAGCGGCGGACGGGCAAGACATGGGACGAGCTCGCCCAGCAGTACGTCTTCGGTCCACTGGGCCTCGAGCAGACGTCGCTGCCGCCCGGGACCGTGACCGAGCACGCCGGCGTCATGGGCGGCTACTCGTCGATCAACGTGACGGGGGCGGTCGACTGCGCCCTCCTGCTCGACGACACCGAGGCGTCGAGCTCGATGGGCGGTGCGGCCGCGGGCGCGATCTCGACGCTCGAGGACGCCCGTTCCCTGAGCGAGGCGTTCGCGACGGGCGCCCTGCTCAGCGAGCGCACGGCGCGCGCCCAGTGGAACACCGTCCCGCTCGGCGGCGACGCCCCCGCGTGGCAGTCCGCGGGGATCGGCGGCGTGCAGTACGGGCCGATGCGCGGCACCGCCGGCGAGACGGCCGGAGCGCTCACGGCCGCGTTCACCGACGCCGCGAGCGGCCTCACGGTCGTGGTCGCGCTCAACAACTCGACCCCCGGCCCCGCGTTCGTGCGCGAGGTCGCGTTCGCCCTCGCCTCGCTCGCGTCGAAGGCGCCGCCTGCAGCGGGCGGCGAGCAGCCCCTCGTCGAGCTGCCCTGGTCGGTCGACCAGGCGACGGCGAAGATGCAGGAGCTCGGCGTCTGCCCGAAGGCGTAGCGCTCGCCCATCGCTCGCATCCCCCGCCGTACGGGCGGATGATGGAGGTGAGCGGAGCCTCCCGCTCCGCGACCCCCGGCACCGGGCGTGCCGGGATGCGACGAGGAGGTCCTCATGCACAGCGTCGCCCACCCATCCACCACGGCGAAGTACGCCGGCACCCCGGTGCAGGTCGTCGCGCTGATCTTCGGCATCGTCTTCCTGGTGGTCGGCATCGCCGGCTTCATCCCAGGCCTCACGACCGACGTCGACGCCCTGCTCTTCTGGGGCAGCGACTCGGGCGCGATGCTGCTCGGGCTCTTCCAGGTGTCGATCCTGCACAACGTCGTGCACCTGCTGTTCGGTGCGGCCGGGCTCTGGCTCGCCTCGAGCATCGCCGGGTCGCGCAACTACCTCATCTGGGGCGGGGTCGTCTACGGGCTGATCCTCGTGTACGGCCTGTTCGTGAGCGGAGACCACCCGGCCAACGTCGTGCCCGTGAACACCGCCGACAACTGGCTGCACGGCGCGCTCGCCGTCGCCATGATCCTGTTCGGGCTGCTCCTGGGGCGTCGGGGGCGAGCCTCGGCCTAGCGTCGGCTCCGGCCGAACCGCCCGAGCACGCGCTGCGCGGCCCGCCGCGGGACCGAGCGCGTGTCGGGGTGCGCGGTGACGCGCCCGGCCTCGACCACGGTGCCGCCGTGCTCGACCTCGACGATGCAGGTCAGCGGATGCCGCTCGCCCACGAGGCGCGACGCGTGCTCGCCGAGGCGCCACACCGTGCGGCCGTCCCGTGCCGGGCGTCGTTCCCGCACGAGGGCACCGCGCCCACGGCGGCGGAGCGTGATCATCACGGACGCGCCGGCCGGCACGCCCCGCAGTCGCACCGACACCCGCAGGCGCCCGCGGCGGAACCGCATCCGGACGCGCTCGAGCTCGACGTCGAGCGGCGGCGTCGCGCGGTCGTGACGGGCGGCGGCGGCGCGCTGCACCCGGCCCCACGCCTCGACCACGTGCTCGTCGTCGTACCGCGCGGCCGTCGCCCGGGCAGCCCGCCGCATCCGCTCGCGCTGGGCCGAGGGAAGCTCGACCAGGCGGGCCACGGCGTCGGCCGCCGCGTCGAGGGCGCCGTCGGCCACGAGCACGCCGTCGACGCCGTCGGCGATGAGGTCGGCCGGCCCGTAGGGGATGTCGTACGCGACGGGGAGGCATCCGCGGGCCATCGCCTCGGCGATCGTGAGCGGCGAGCCCTCGAACGTGCTCGTCACGAGCGTCCACGACGCGTCGGCGAACGCATCGGCGGCACCGGTTCGATGCCCCGCGAAGGTCACGGCGTCACCGAGACCGGCGTCGTCGACCTGACGGCGGAGGGCCGCGGCATCCGGGCCGTCGCCGTAGACGGTGAGCGTCGCCGGCACGCCGCGGTCCCGGCATCGGCGCACCACCTCGATCGCATGGTCGACGCGCTTGCGGGTCGTGAGGCGCGCGAGCACGACGCCGGCGGCGGGATCGCGCTGGGCATCGGGCGGAGGATCGCCCTCGAGCGGGTCGATGCCGTTGGGGACGGCGGCGAGGTTGCCGGTGTCGCCGAGGAGGGTCGCGGCATCCGCGCGCTGCCGCTCGGTGAGGAAGACCACGCCGTCGAACCGCTCGAGGTGCGCGAACACCTGTCGACGTGACGGCCGCAGCACGCCCCAGGGGCGGTCGGGACCGACGAGATGGGAGTTGTGCACGAGGTGCAGCGAGACGACGTTCGGCCGGCGGTACCGCGCCATGAACTCGGCGGCGGTCTTGCTGTCGGTGAGGGCGAACGTGCGCTCGCCGCCGATGACGCCGTCGAGCCAGTCGGCGTAGCAGTCCCACGCACGGCTCCACTGCCGCAGGACGGCGCCGTCGCCGTCGTACGTCGTGATCCGGCGGGACGGCCCCGTCGCGTGGGACGGAAACCGCTCGTCGCGCGCGGCCAGGCTGCCGTCGGCGCGGAGGTGCTCGACGAGTGACGCGCCCTCGTCGCCCGGCGCGGCCACCGCAGTGCCGCCAGGGCCGCCCCGCAGGTCCTCCCAGAGATTGCGCAGCCGGATGCCGGGGATGAGCTCGCCCGACTCGGCCAGGCGCTCGCGCGCCGCCGGGAGGTCGGGGCTCGGGTCGAACGTCACGACGTCGACCTCGCGGCCCGCGAGCCGAACGAACGCCCGCGAGCGGTGCAGCAGCGCCGAGGTCATGCCGCCGAAGGGCTCGGGGATGCCCCACGTCACCGCGAGCTGCCGCCCGTCGGGCAGCGACGGTGCAGCGACCGACGCGATCTGCCGCCGCGCGCCCGAAGTGCCGCCCGCCATTCCCCCAACCTAGCGATGCCCGACGCGATGCACCGCGAACCGGTCGCCCCGTGCCGCCCGTGCCATCATGTGGCATGCCCTTCGGACTCCGTCGCGACGTGCTCCGCCCCACGGGGACGCCGCGCGCCGACCGGGTGGCCTACGTCGAGCTGTTCTTCGACCTCGTCTACGTCTTCGCGCTCACCCAGCTGTCGGCGTACCTCTACCAACACCAGGACCCGCTCGGCGCGGTCGAGGGCGCGATCATGGTCGTCGCGCTGTGGTGGTCGTGGGTGGCGACCACGTGGGTGACGAACTGGCTCGACCCCGTGAAGCTGCCGGTGCGCGGGGCGGTCATCGCCCTGGCGTTCGTCGCGCTGGTCATGAGCATCTCCATCGCGGACGCGTTCGGCGAACGGGCGTGGATGTTCGCGATCGCCTACGTCGTGCTGCAGCTCGGCCGCACCGGGTTCATCGTGTACGCGACGTGGCGCCACGACCGGCATGCGGCGCTCGACTTCGCGCGCGTGCTCGCGTGGACGGCCGCGGGCAGCGTGCTCTGGATCGTCGGCGCGCTCCTGCCGCTGCCGGCGCAGCTGCCGCTCTGGGCGATGGCGCTCGGCGTCGAGGTGCTCGGCGCCCTGCTCGGGTTCCCCCTGCCCATGATGGGGCCGATGGACATGGGCCGGTGGGACCTCTCGGGCGCGCACATCGCCGAGCGGTCGGCCCTGTTCGTGCTCATCGCGCTCGGCGAGGGCCTCCTCGTCACCGGGTTCGCGTTCGTGGAGCTCGACGTCACGTTCGCCTCCGCGACCGCCATGCTGCTCGCGTTCGCCTCGGCCGCGGCGATGTGGTGGATCTACTTCGACCACGGCGAGCGCATCGGGGCCGAGGCCATGGAGGACTCCGACAGCCCGGGCCGGCTCGCGCGCACGGCGTACACCTTCGTGCACCTGCTCGTGATCGCCGGCGTCGTGCTGGTGAGCGTCGGCGACAAGGAGCTCCTCGGGCACCCCGACGAGCAGAGCGCGTCGGCGGTGGTCACGGTGCTCGGGGGCCCGCTGCTCTTCCTCGCCGGCACGCTGCTGTTCCGGCGGCTGCTCGAGCGTCGTTGGCCGACCGCGCAGGTCGCGGGGGTGCTGGGCATCATCGCGATCGCCGGGTTCTCGCCGTTCCTCACGCCGCTCGCCGTCGGCGCGGTGTCGACGGGCGTGCTCGTCGTGGTGGCTGCGATGGAGACCGTCGACCGGCTGCGACGCGGGCGGCGCGCCGGCGGCTGATCCCCCGCGTCAACCCGTTGCCCCGCCGAGGTCCCATCGGCGCAGGATGGTGGGATGACCACTGAGACGAGGCAGCGCCGCCGCGTGCGGCTCCGCCGCTTCAACGAGCGGTTCCTCGTCGAGGAGCGCGTGGTCCCGGCATCCGCTCGTCTGGGCCTGCAGGTCGCGGCCATCGGGCTCATCATGGCCGGCGTCGTCGGCTTCGTCGTGGTGTACGACTCCGTGGTCGAGGCCGACGACGTCTCGCGCATCGACGCCCCGGTCGAGGCGTGGCTGCAGACCGCGCGGAGCGACTGGCTGACGATCGTGATGAGCGTCATCGCGGTCGTGTTCGGGCCGGTCGTGATGCCGATCATCATCGTCGTCACCACGGTCGTGTGGGGCGTGCTGTCGAAGCACGCGTGGCGCCCCCTGCTGCTCGCGGGCGGGATGCTGCTGGGCGTGATCATCGTGCAGGTCATGGCGCCGCTCGTCGATCGCGACCGGCCACCGGCCCAGGACATGCTCATGGACGTGGACACCACCGCGTCCTTCCCGTCCGGCCACGTGATGGGCGTCGCGGACTTCCTCCTCATCACGACCTACCTCGTCTTCTCGCGGCATCGCAGTCCCCGGATCGCCGCCCTCGCGTACGCGGCCGCCGCCGCGCTGGTGGCGATCACCGCGGCGAGCCGCATCTACCTCGGCTACCACTGGGCCACCGACTCGCTCGCGTCGATCTGCCTGTCGCTCGTGGTGCTCGGCCTCGTGATCGCCGTGGACACCTGGCGCACCGTTCGCGTCGGCACGCCGCCCGAGGTCGAGGCATCCAGCGCGGAGGCGGGATGAGTCGCGACCCCCTGCATGGGCGCCCGGGAGACCCGCCGCCGTCCGGGCCGCCCACCGAGCCACCGCAGCCGCCCGAGCCCGAGGCGCTTCCCGCGGAGGCCGGCGCCCCGGCGCCGGTTCGCGTCTCCCGCCTCTGGTGGGTGGTCTCCGGCGGCGCGGCGCTCGCCCTCGTGCTGCTCCTCGCGCTCGTCATCGTCTACCGCGAGAGCAACAAGCCGTTCGGGTTCGAGGTCGAGGTCATGGGCGTGCTCGTGGCGACCCGCAGCGACCTGCTCACCGTGCCGGCGCTCGTGTTCAACGCGCTCGGCGGCGGCGTGATCTCGACGCTCGTCGTGCCGGGCGTCATCGTCGCCGGCCTGCTGCTGTGGCGACGGCCGTGGGGTGCGGTCTACTACGTGGTCGCCGCCCTCGCGAGCGCCACCGTCACCCGCATCATCAAGGTCGTCGTCGCGCGACCGCGGCCCGAGGACATCCTCGTGCACCCCGACTTCGGCTCGTTCCCGTCGGGGCACAGCGCGAACGCGGCGGTCGTGGCCACCGCGCTCGGCATCATCTTCCTGCGCACCTGGGTGTGGGTCGCCGGCGCAGCCTACACCGTGCTGATGATGCTGAGCCGCACCTACCTCGGAGCGCACTGGGTCTCCGACACGATCGGCGGCATGCTCGTGGGCGCCGGCGTGGCGGTCATCGTGTGGGCTCCGTTCGCCGAACGGCTCTACCGCGAGCAACGGATGCCGCACCCACCCGTCTGGGTCCGGACGCCGCACGACGCGGCGCGGTGAGCCGGCGGGCGCGGCATCCGTCACCCGCTCTGGATCGCGTCAGTCGCGTCGTGCATGCTGGTGCCCATGCAGGATGGATCGGGCGCCTCCGACGGCCTCGTCGGCCGACTTCGCGCGGCCGCGGCGTCGACGCGCGTCACCACGTTCGAGCTGTTCTTCGACCTCGTCTACGTCTTCGCGTTCACGCAGGTGAGCCGTCTGATGGCCGACACGCACAGCGCCTTCGGCGTGCTGCAGGCGCTCATCGTGCTCGCGCCGATGCTGTGGACCTGGGGCGCCTTCGTGTGGCTCTCGAACCAGGCGCCGGCCGACGAGGCCCTGATGCGCATCGGCATGAGTGCGGCGATGATCGCGGTGTTCATCGCGGCGCTCACGATTCCCGAGGCCTACGAGGACCTCCCCGGGGGCTGGTACGGCCCGCTGGTGTTCGTCATCGCGTACACCGTCGTCCGGGTCATCCACGCGTCGCTCTACGTCATGGCGGCCGGCGAGGACGCGGCGCTGCGACGCCAGGTGTTGGTCACGCAGGCCGTCGCCATGGTTCCCGCCGCCATGGCGATGTTCGTCGGCGTCGCACTCGGGCCGACATGGCAGACCTGGATCTGGCTCGCCGCCTGGATCTACGACGCCGCGCTCACGTACGCCAGCTCGCGCGAGGGCGACTGGCGCATCCACTCGGTGGCCCACTGGGCGGAGCGGTACGGCCTGGTCGTCATCCTCGCGCTCGGCGAGTCGATCATCGCGGTCGGAGTCGGCGTCGCCCGCGAGCCGATCGATGGCGCCATCGCGGTCGGGACGGCGCTCGCCCTGCTGCTGTCGATCCTGCTGTGGTGGGCGTACTTCGGTCGACTGGCCGACGCCGGCGAGCGCGCTCTCGAACGACGAGCGGATGCCGCGCGCGTCCGGCTCGCGATCAACGGGTACACCTACGTGCACCTCGTGATCGTCGCCGGGGTCGTGCTCGCGGCGCTCGGCGTCGAGGAGGCGATGGCCCACATCGCAGCGTCGGAGCCGCTCGGGTGGTTCGGCGCGTCGGTGCTCACGGCGGGGCTCGCCGCCTATGTCGCCGCCACGGCCGTGTTCGCGCGGCTCGTCGAGGACCGCTGGCCGGTGGTGCGCGTGCTGGGAACGCTGCTGCTCGCGGCATCCGTCGCCCTGCTCGCCGCGTCGCCCCCGATCGCGGCGCTCGCGATCGCCGTGGTGCTCGTCGCCGCGGTGCTCGCGGTGGAGCGGGCGTATCGTGGCCCGCGGAGGTCGACATGAGCGACAGGAGTTCGAACGCCGGCTGCTTCGCCGGCGGCGGCGCGATCTACGGGCTCGGGATCATCGGCGCCTGGGTGTTCTTCTTCCAGCGGGCCGACCAGTTCTGGGAGTTCATCTGGGCGTTCTTCCAGGGCATCTTCTGGCCGGCGTTCATGGTCTACGAGCTGTTCCACACGCTCGTGACGTGACTCAGTCCTCGAAGTAGAGGTGCGCGTGCAGGCGGCACCCGGGATTGAACGCGGCGCCGCAGGCTGGGCACATGTCGGCGGCCCGATAGGCGTCGATCGTCAGCTCGGTGCGGCACACGCCGCACAGGATCGCATGCTCGCCGCCCGCGTCGCGCGGCCATTGCCGCGCCGGGTGCGTCTCGGCCTCGGCGTGGCAGGCGTGGCACGGGTAGTACCGGCCGCAGCACGCGAACCGGATCGCGACCACGTCGAGCTCGGTGCGGTAGTGGACGCATCGGGTCTGGTCGTCGACGGTCGCGCCGTGCACCACGGGTCGGGCGCTCGTCATGACCCGCGCAGGATGGACGCCATCCTCTTGCCGCGAGCCACCTCGTCGACGAGCTTGTCCATGTAGCGGATCTGCTGCATGAGCGGATCCTCGATCTCCTCGACGCGCATGCCGCAGATGACGCCCGTGATGAGGGACGCGTTCGGGTTCATCTCGGGGGCATCCGCGAAGAACGTTCGCAGGTCGACCCCGTCGTCGATGGCACGTTCGAGGCCGGCGTCGTCGTATCCGGTGAGCCAGCAGATCACCTCGTCGACCTCGTCCTGGCTGCGGTTCTTCCGCTCGACCTTCTGCACGTAGAGCGGGTAGATGCTCGCGAAGCTCAGGCCGAAGATCCGGTGCTCCATCGCGTCGCCTCCTTCTCGCCGGAATGTGGTCGTGGCCGCTTCCAGCCTACGAGGCCTGCTCGCGGAGGGCCTCGCCGATGGCCCGGGCGGCCTCGGGACAGCGCTCGCGCTTCGCGATGACGCGCTGTGGTGGCGAGACAGGCAGGGGCGTAGGCTCCTGCCACACGCCGTCGGGAGATCTTGGTGGGGACCTACTCCGGAGCAGAGCTGCGACAGCCGGCAACGCCGAGCGACCTGCTGCGTGCCGGTCTCGAGCGCGATCCGGGCGGGCTCGCGCTCGTCTCGGCGAGGGCGCGCCTGTCGTGGGAGGCGCTGGAGGACGTGACCGAACGGCTCGCGGCCGGCTACCTCGTGCTCGGCCTGAAGCCTGGTGACCGGATCGCGTCGCTC
This sequence comes from uncultured Agromyces sp., assembly GCA_965652625.1. GTDB lineage: Bacteria > Actinomycetota > Actinomycetes > Actinomycetales > Microbacteriaceae > Agromyces. The sequence goes on along the minus strand of CBFGWW010000026.1, from coordinate 4,298 downwards.
ATGCCCAACCGGTACGAACTCGTCGTCCACTACCTCGCGTGCTTCAAGGCGGGCCTGGTCGCGACGCCGCTCAACTACCGCTACACGGTGCCCGAGATCGACCACGCGCTCGGCATCAGCGGGGCACGGATGCTGCTCGCCCACGTCGAGCGCGACGAAGACCTTGCGGCGAGCGAGCGAGTGGCGCGACTCCCGCTGGGCACGGTCGGCTACCGGGAGGCCGAGCGTGGCGGGGCCGCGTTCCAGGAGTTGCTGGAGGGCGGTGGGTCGGACAGGCCGCTGGAGCCCCCCGGGCCCACCGCGCCCGCGGTCATCTTCTTCACGTCGGGGAGCACGGGCCCCCCGAAAGGCGTCACGCACACGCAACGGACGCTCGGCTGGATGTTCGCGACCGCGGCGGCCGCGCTCGAGTTCGGCCCCGGTGACCTCGTGCTGGCCGGATCGTCGCTCTCGCACGTCGGTGCCTTCTACGTGTCGTTCGGGGCGCTGAGTGCCGGTGCGGGCATCGCGGTCGCCCGAACCTTCGACGGAGACGAACTGCTCGCGCTCCTGCGCGACGATCGCCCCACCGTGCTCTCGATGCTCCCGTCGGCCCTCTTCGCACTGACCCGTGACCACGGCGCCACGCAGGACGACTTCTCGTCCCTCCGCCTGTGCCGGGCGGCTGGTGACAAGGTGTCCGCCCAACTCGAACGCGAGTTCATCGCGCTCAGCGGAACCACGATCGACGAGGCCTACGGGCTGTCGGAGACCGGGCTCGTGAGCGTGAGTCCACCCGCCGAGATCAGGATCGGATCCGTCGGCCTGGCCGCACCCGGCGTCTCGCTCTCGATCCGCGACGACGTCGGCGCCGAGGTCGAGGTCGGGGGTGAGGGTCGCGCGTGGATCAAGACCAAGGGCGCCTGCGTCGGCTACTGGGGTGACGCCGCCGCGACGGATGCCGCCTTCGCCGACGGATGGCTCGACACCGGCGACGTCCTCCGCGCGGATCGCGACGGCTTCCTCTACTTCACGGGTCGCCGCAAGCAGATCATCGTGCACGACGGATCGAACATCAGCCCGCAGGAGATCGAGGACGTCCTGCTGGAGCATCCCAGCGTCGACAGCGTGGGGGTCGTCGGAATCCATGACGAGGTCCACGGAGAGAACGTGCGCGCGTACATCACGCTGCGTGAGGGCTGCGAGCGGCCCCCCGACGTCGAGCTGATCCGCTTCGCGCGAGCGAAGATCGGCTACAAGGCACCCGAGGAGATCGTCGTGCTCGACGAGATGCCGTCGACCGCCACCGGAAAGGTCGACCGCATGGGCCTGAAGCGGATGGCGGAGCGCTCGGTGCACGGGCTCTCGCGTGGTGACCCCGATCGCAGTCCATGACGGTGTGGCGAGGCGGACACGTCCCACACGATGCGGACATACTGGACGCATGTCCTCTTCCGTCGAGCCCCGCTCCAACCCGACCGCCTGGGCCGCGTTCTGGTTCGCACTGGCCGGTCTCGTGCTCATGCCGATTCCGCTGTTCATCGGGCTGATACTGGGCGGCGGCCTCTCCATCGTCGCCGCGGTCCTCGCCGTGATCGCCCTCTTGAAGGGCATCGCGCGCAACGGGAAGGGCATCGCGCCCGTCGTGTTCGCCGCGATCTTCATCGCGCTCACGTGGGGCGGCATCTCGGTCGGCGGTGGCACCATCTGGTAGGTCTGCCGATCGGTGGTCCCCGTCCGCGGCGCGAGGCCGAGTGACGGAAGAACGTGCAGGTCGCCTTCGAGCCCGGATCTGGCGCGGGTTCGGCCGGGCCGGACCTGGGGGTGTGATCGGCCTTCGCGTGGTCCCCGATGTCAAGGGGTTCGCGGCTCGGGCGCACGGGACGTAGAACATGACGTGACCGGGGATTCATCGACCGCCGAACGGCGCTCAGTCGAAGGAGGAACCATGGACGCCACGACTCCGCTCCTGCGGGCGAAGCGGCCTCGCACGGAGTTGGCCGGGCCGTATGGCCATCCCTTCCACCCGATCCTCGTGACGATCCCGATCGGAACGTGGATTGCGAGCCTGGTCTTCGATCTCCTCGGCTTCGTCGTCGACGATCCGTCGCCGTACGCCTTGGGCGCGCAGGTGCTGATCGCGATCGGCGTCGTCGGTGCCCTTCTCGCAGCGGTGTTCGGGTTCATCGACTTCACCGGTATCGCCGCGGGCACTCCGGCGAAGCGGACCGGCTGGATCCATCTGTCGCTGAACCTCGGGGCCGTCGCGCTGTTCGCGGTGAACTTCTTCGTACGGGCGGCATCCGACCACGACCGGGTGAATGTCGCCGGCTTCGTGCTGACCATCGTCGGTCTTGCGGTGATCGCCGTCTCAGGATGGCTCGGCGGAAAGCTCGCCTACCGCTACGGCGTACGTGTGGCCGACGAAGCCACCCAAGTCGAGGGCTTCCGATGACCTCCGAGGCCGGCCGCCCGAGAGGACCTGAGGGTATGACGCAGCGCGTTTCCGAGTCCCGACCGAGACCGCTCGCCGGGCACGTCGCCGTGATCACTGGTGCTTCCTCGGGCATCGGCCGGGAGACCGCCTTGGAGTTCGGGCGACGCGGGGCTCACGTCGTCGCCGCTGCGCGCAATGAGACCGCGTTGCAGACGCTGGCCGCGGAGATCGACCGGCTCGGCGGTGAAGCGCTTGCGGTCGTGACGGACGTCAGCGACTTCGCCCAGGTCTCAGCGCTGGCGTTGCGCGCAGCCGAGCGCTTCGGTCGCATCGACACCTGGGTGAACAACGCCGCGGTCTCCACCTACGGCACGGTCGCGCAGATGGACGATGCTGAACTCCACCGGGTGGTCGAAGTGAACCTCATGGGACAGATCTACGGCATGAAGGCGGCACTGCCCTTCCTCGGGGAGTCGGGTGGAACCATCATCAACGTCTCATCCGCACTCGCCGAACGTGCCATCCCGTTGCAGGCCGCGTATTGCGCAGCGAAGCACGGCATCGTCGGCTTCAGTGAAGCATTGCGGCTCGAGCTTCAAGCCGAGAACTCCCCAGTGCGCGTGGTGGATGTGCTGCCATCGTCGATCAACACCCCACTGTTCAGCCACGCCCGGTCGAAGATCGGGGTGAAGCCCAAGCCGGTCGGACGGATCTACGAGCCCTCCGTGGTCGCTGCCGCGATCGTGGAGGCGGCGCAACGCCCGGTGCGGCAGGTCTACGCCGGGTTCGCAGGTCGCCTGCTGACAGCCGGCCAACGGATCAGTCCTCGCCTGACCGACTGGTACCTGGCCGGACCGGGCGACGCCGTCACGGGACAACGGACCGACCGGCCCGACGATCAGAGCGACAACCTCTTCACGCCGAGCACCGGGCCCGGGAGCACCACCGGCGAGTTCGGGGAACGCTCGAAGTCCACCAGCATCTACACCAGGGTCCTCGCACCCCACCCGGCCCTGACACGGACCGCGATGGTGGGTGCGGTGGCAGCGATGGTGTTGGTGCTTCGCCCGACCCGCCGCAGGAGATGAACCGCGTCCGGAATCTGCGCGTCCGCCCCGACCTCCTGTCGATCGCGAGCGGCTGGAACGTCCTCATCACCGATGTCCACGGTCACGTCGCCGGTGTGGATCCGCAGGGGTTCTTCGCACGCAACACTCGGATGCTCAGCCGGGAGCGGATCACCTTCGACGGCGTGGAACCCGTGCCGTTCTCGACGGTCACCGTCGGGGCGCATGCCCAGCTCTCGTACGCCACGCTCGTCGACGGCGAGACCCTGCCGCGCCGAGGTGCCTACCTCATGGTCGAACGGTTCCTCGGTGACGGGCTGCGAACACGATTCCTCGTCCAGAGCTACTCCGACATCGAGCACCGATTCCGGGTGCGCGTCGAGCTGGAGGCCGACTTCGCCGACACCGAGGAAGCAGCGCAGGGAGAACGCAGGCAGCACGGTGCGGTGACCGACGAATGGGATGCCGATCGGAGACGGCTTCGGCTCGAGTACCACCACCCGAGCCTCGACCTCGCCGTCTCGATCACGGTCGAGGGGGTGGTGGACGTCGACCGCGACGGAACGGCGCTGAGCCTGGAACTGCGGGTCCCGGCGGCCGGCACGGCGTCGTTCGACCTGGTCATGGAACCGATCGTCGACGGCGTGACCCTTCGCGCCCCACCCGGCAGCTTCGTCGAGCCCGACGACCCGGCCGCTCGGGCGCGCATCGCCCTCGAGGAGGAGCTCGCGATCCTGACGTCGACGAATGCGGACGTCGCCGGCGCATGGCAGGCCGCCATCCACGATCTCGCGTCCCTGCCGTTGGGCGAGCCG
>CBFGWW010000025.1:0-21962 GCA_965652625.1 uncultured Agromyces sp. | reverse complement strand
AAAGCGAGGGACCCCGACCCGGAGAAATTGATCGGAGTCCCTCGTTCCCTTTGGGTGTCGGGCTCGTGGGCGCTCGTCGCTGACTGAGGATGCCTCGACAAACGCGGTGCTCCCATGCTAGGGGTGCGGGCGCGGGGGACACTGCCCCCAGAACTGGGCGACGCCGGGGGTGGACGCGCACGATGGCCCCACGATATGGGGGACCGGCGAGCTCTGGCGGGCCCGCGCCGGCACGCGTACGCTCCGTCCCAGGGGGATGCCGAACCGGCGCAGGTCGAGCGCGGGTGGCCCTCGACGTGCAGGGAGAGGGAGACATGTGCCGCTGGCTCGCATACACGGGGGAACCGCTTCAGCCGTCGACGTTGATCCTCGACGCGCAGCAGTCGCTCGTCAAGCAGTCGCTGAACTCGCAGCTCGGTGCCGAGACGGTGAACGGCGACGGCTTCGGGCTCGGGTGGTATCCGGCCAACGAGGCCGCAGGGGGCATCCCGGCGCTGTTCCACAGCACCGAGCCCGCATGGAACGACGAGAACCTCCGCGAGCTCGCGCGCGCCATCGAGAGCCCGCTGTTCTTCAGCCACGTCCGCGCAGCGGCCGGGCCGCCGATCCAGCAGACGAACTGCCACCCGTTCCGGTACGAGAACTGGATGTTCATGCACAACGGCTTCCTCGGCGACTTCCTCGCGATGAAGCGCGATCTCGTCTTCGCGGTCGACCCGTCCCTGTATCCCGACATCAAGGGGACGACCGACTCCGAGGTCGTGTTCCACCTCGCGCTCACCTACGGGCTCATGGACGACCCGATCGAGGCGATGCGCCAGGCCGTCCGCAAGGTCGAGTCGGTGGGCCATGGGCTGGGGGTCAGGTTCCCCATGCAGGGCACGATCGCGATCTCCGACGGCGCGACGATCTGGACGTTCCGCTACTCGTCGCAGGGTAGGTCGCGCTCGCTCTTCCACTCGGTCGAGATCGACACGCTGCGTGAGATGTACCCCGAGGTCGAACGGCTGAACCTGTTCGGCCGGCGAGCCCGCGTCGTGGTGTCGGAGCCGCTCAACGACCTGCCCGGCGCGTTCCTCGAGGTGCCCGAGTCGACCGTCGCGATCCTCCACGAGAGCGGGTACCAGTACGAGCCGTTCCTCGACGCTGCATAGGCCGGATGCCGCGACCGGCCACCGCGCTCAACGGCAGGTGGCGGCGAGCCCGATGAGTTCAGCCGACGGGCGGCCGTAGAGGCTCTCGCCGTTGCCCGGACCGTCGTAGCCCATGCCGATCGCCCACGCCGTGGCCCACGCCTCGCTCTCCTCGCGCGTGCTCGGCGCGAACAGCGCCCGGCACTTGCTCGACATGGCGTGGCCGACCTCGTGCACCACGACGGCGCGGGGGATGGCGGACGTCGCCCAGTCGCGCGCGATCGAGTCCGACAGCGAGATCGTGGCCTGCGGCGCCACGTCGCCGGGCACCGTGGCCCAACCGCCGTACGAGTCGCCCCCGCCGTAGCCGTTCACGACGGGCGCCCAGTCGAACTCCAGCAGCACGCCGCCGGCGATCGACCGCGCGAACGCCTCGACGTCCTGCCGCTGCCCGTCGAGGCCGCCGGCCCGCTCCTGCTGCTCGGACGCGTTCGAGGCGGCGAGCAGGGCGGCGGCCGCGACGTACGACTCGACCTGCGCCACGCTCTCGGCGTCCCACCGGCCGACGCGCGTCGCCATGGCGTCGGCGGCCGCGCGGAACGCGAGGAGGTCGGCGTTGCGTGCCGACGGATTTGCGGCCTCGACCGACGCGCGCGAGGCCGCAACCGCGGCGACGAGCTCGTCGCCGGCGGTCTCCACCCGGTCGGTGGCCTCCGCGACGTCGCCCGCATACGCCTCGAGCGTGTCGGCGCGATCGTCGAGCTGGCCCGCCGCGACGCGGAGGGTCGCGCCGGCCTCGTCGAGCGCCGGCGGCCACCCCGAGTCGTCGGATACCGCGGGCGCGACCGGGTCGACCGACGCCCCGGGCTCATCCAGTCCGTCGAGCTCCTCGGCCGCGCGCTCGAGCGGATCCGCGACCGCGACGTCGACGGCCGGTGCGAGGTCGATCGCGGTGTAGCGCGCGGCGAGCTCGACCGCTTCGTCCGCGTCGCGCCGGGCGGAGGTCGCCTCCTCCGCCGCATCCTCGTACGCGTCCCGCGCCTCGTCGTAGCTCGTCGCGGCATCCGCATACCGTGCCTGGGCGTCCGCCGACCACCACCCGAGTCCCGACAGCACGGCGGCCCCCGTCGCGATGAACGCCAGGCCCGTGGCGAACCGGCGCCCCGCGCGGCCGCGACGCCCGCGCGGGGCGGGCGCACCGCCCTCACCGGGGGAAACGTGGTCGTCCGTGTCCACGCAGCCATTCAACGCGGCGGGCCGCCCCGCCACAACGCCCCGCGACACGGCCGCGGATGTCGCGTCGGGTGCTGGACACCGGGCCGATGCTGAGGTTCCATGGTGAAGGAGCGCCGTCGACGACCGCCCGAACCGGTCGACGCATCGGCGTTCCTCGACCCCCGGGGGTGAGTGCATGGTCGTTCGGAACAAGCGGGCGCGCGATTTCGCGGAGACGCGAACGCCGCTCGGCGTCATCGGCGGCTTCCTCGGGCTCATCGCGGCGAGCGCCGCGGCGGCCACGCTCGTCGTGGTCGGGGTGACGCCGGCGATCGCGACCGTCGGCATGGCGGCATCCAGCACCATCGGCGTGTTCGAGAACCTCCCCGGCTACCTCCAGATCGGCGAGCTCTCGCAGAAGAGCAACATCTACGCGACCCGCTCCGACGGCTCGACGGTGCTGCTCGCGTCGTTCTACGACCAGAACCGCATCGAGGTCGGCTGGGACCAGGTCAGCCAGTACGTGAAGGATGCCGCGATCGCCGGCGAGGACCCGCGGTTCTACGAGCATGGCGGCGTCGACCTGCAGGGCACCATCCGAGCCGCCGTGACGACCGCGACGGGGCGCGAGACGCAGGGCGGGTCGTCGATCGCGCAGCAGTACGTCAAGAACGTGCGGGTCCAGGAGTGCGAGCGGATGGCGGACGTGACCGCATTCGAGGACATCAGCGAGGAGGAGCGGCTCGCGCTGACCGGCGACCAGCGCCACGCGCTCGTCGAGGAGGAGCGCCTCGGCTGCTACGACAAGGTGACCGAGACCTCGATCGACCGCAAGCTCAAGGAGATGCGCCTCGCGATCGGCGTCGAGAAGCGCTACACGAAGAACGAGATCCTGCTCGGCTACCTCAACATCGCCGGCTTCGGCGGGACCGTCTACGGCATCGAGGCGGCCGCGAACTACTACTACAGCACCACCGCCGCCGGCCTCACGCTCGCCCAGGCCGCCTCGCTCATGGCCATCGTCAACAACCCGGTGAAGTTCCAGCTCGACCGGCCCGACAGCGAGACGAACGGCGTGGCGAACGGCTATGCCGAGAACACCGCGCGCCGCAACTACATCCTCACGAGCATGCTCGAGGAGCGGAAGATCACGCAGGCCGAGTTCGACGAGGCGATCGCGACGCCCGTGACCCCGGTGATCACCGAACCGAGCACCGGATGCCAGACCGCGGGCGGCAGCGCCTACTTCTGCGACTACGTGAAGAACATCCTGCAGAACGACCCCGTCTTCGGCGAGGAGGAGGAGACGCGCATGATGAACTTCCGCCGGGGCGGGTACGACGTGTACACGACGATCGACCTCGACCTGCAGAACGCCGCGGAGACGGCGATCGGGCAGAACGTTCCGCAGACCTATCCAGGGTGGGACGTCGGCGCCGTCATCTCGAGCGTCCAGGTGGGCACCGGCCGCGTGCTGGCCATGGCCCAGAACCGCACCTACAGCCAGGACCCGGCCGTGCTCGCGTCGGGCCCGCAGTTCACGAGCATCAACTACAACACCGACTTCGACTACGGCGGATCACGCGGCTTCCAGCCCGGGTCGTCGTACAAGGTGTTCACGCTCGCCGAGTGGCTGAAGGAGGGCCACGCGCTCTCGGAGCGCGTCGACTCGCGGCCGAAGGCCAACTGGGGCGTCTTCCAGGACAGCTGCGAGGGACCGCACTTCGCCGGCGACTGGAACCCTCGCAACGACGCGGGCGAGTCGGGCGGCAACTACAGCGCGCTCGAGTCGACCATCGGATCCATCAACACCGGGTTCATCGGCATGGCGAAGCGGCTCGATCTCTGCGGCATCCGCAAGACGGCCGAGGCCTTCGGCATGCACCGCGCCGACGGTGATCCGCTCGTGCAGGGCCCGTCGTCGGTCATCGGCACGAACGAGGTGGCGCCGCTGAGCATGGCCGTCGCCTTCGCGGGCATCGCGAACAACGGAGTCGCGTGCACTCCGATCGCGATCGACCGCATCACCGACCGTGACGGCAAGGAGGTGCCCGTTCCGCAGTCGACCTGCACCCAGGCCGTGTCACCCGACGTCGCCGCGGCCATGCACACGGCGCTCGGCCGGGTCATGACCGGCGGCACCGCGACGGCGTCGAACTCGGCGACGAATCCGCGCGTTCCGCTCATCGGCAAGACCGGCACCACCGACGGCGCGAAGGACACCTGGATGGTGGGCGCCAGCACGAAGGTCGCGATCGCGGCCGCGGTGGTCAGCGTCAACGGCGACGCGAACCAGCGCGGGATCTCGTTCGACAGCGGCTCCGCCGCGACCGCCCGGCACCGCATGTGGCCGATGGTGATGTCGGTCGCGGCCGCGAAGTACGGCGGCGACGGGTTCACCGAGGGCGGCCTGGGACCGGTGGCTCCCGCCGCCCCCGAGTCCGCGCCGGCGGACGTCCCGGCCGAGGAAGGTGACGGCGGAGGGCCCGACGGGGGCGGCCCGCCCGGAGGCGGCGACGACGGCCCGGGCAACAACGGCAACGGCAACGGGAACGGGAACGGCGGCGACGGTCCGGGCTAGCGGATCCGCGATGAAGCGGGCCGGCCGCGCTTGTACGCTGGTCGAGGCGGCGAACCGCAGGGCGGGCGTGAACGCCGGGGCGAGTCAGAGGTCGATCGTGTCGCCGGGCTCGAGCGGCAGGTACTCGCCGCCGCCCTGCTCGGCCGCCCAGCCCAGGCGTGCGTTCGACAGCGCCTTCCCGGCCGTCGAGAGCAGCATCTCGTGCGTCGGGAACGCGCGCCTCGGCGCGACCTGCACGACGTAGTCCATGGCCTCGCTGATCTTCATCCAGGGGGCACCGGCCGGGGCGGCGAGCACCTGCACGTCGACGCCCTCGGGCACCGTGAAGGAGTCGCCGCCGTAGTAGAAGGCGTCGTCGACCAGCACGCCGAGGTTGTCGATGATCGGGATCGAGCGATGGATCTCCGCGTGCCTCCCGCCGAAGAAGCGCAACCGGAACGGGCCGACCTCCACCTCGTCGCCGGCCCGCACGGTCTCGATCGGGAAGTCGGATGCCGCGGCGGCCACGCCGGCGGGGCCGAACATGCGCACCTCCGGGTTCGCATGGCGGATGCGCTTCAGCTGCTCCGGCGTCCAGTGGTCGTCATGCTCGTGCGTGATCACGACCGCGACGGCGCCGGTCGACTCGGTGATCGGCGTCGTGAACTTGCCCGGGTCGATGTAGAGCTTGTCGCCGGAATCCTCGAGGACCAGTGCCGCGTGCTCGAGCTTCGTGAGTCGCATGGGTCGAGCCAACACCGCGCACAGGTCGGCGCGCAAGCCCGCCGCCTGCCAGAATCGCTCCATGACAGCAGCCCCTCGGCGCCTCCTCGTCGCCGTGAATCCGGCCGCCTCGTTCGGCCGCAACCGCGCGGTGGGGCCGGCGGTCGTCGAGCGGCTGGTGCACGCCGGCTACGAGGTGTCGATGCTGCGGGAGGCGAACTTCGAGCTGCTGCGTCGCGAGACGGAGTCGGCCTTCGCACAGGGCACCGACGCGCTCGTCGTGGTCGGCGGCGACGGCATGGTGTCGCTCGGCGTGAACCTCGTCGCACAGACCGGCGTGCCGCTCGGCATCGTCGCTGCCGGCACCGGCAACGACCTCGCGCGCGGGCTGGGGCTGCCGTACGACGATCCCGCAGCCGCGACCGACGCGCTCGTCGCCGCGCTCGAGCGGCCGACGCGAAGGATCGACGCCGGCGTCGTCCGGCACGGGGAGCTCCGCACGTGGTTCGCCTGCGTCGTCTCGACCGGGTTCGACGCGGTCGTCAACGAGCGGGCGAATCGGATGACCCGGCCACGCGGTCCGAGCCGGTACACGCTGGCCCTGCTGGGCGAGCTGGCCACCTTCCGTCCGCGCACGTACGCGATCACGATCGACGGCGTGCGCCGCGAGCAGAAGGCGATGCTCGTATCGGTCGCGAACAACGCCTCGCTCGGCGGGGGCATGCGCATCGTGCCGCACGCCGAGCTCGCCGACGGGCTGCTCGACGTGTTCATCGTGCATCCGCTCTCGCGGGCGGGTCTCCTGGCGGTCTTCCCGAAGGTGTTCCGTGGCGAGCACACCGACCATCCAGCGGTGGAGTTCGTGCAGGGGAGCCGCATCACCATCGAGGCCGACCACATCATCGCGTATGCCGACGGCGAGCGGATCGGACCGCTTCCGATCGACGTCGAAGTGGTGCCCGGAGCGCTGTCGGTCTTCGCCTGATCAGGCGGCGCGGCCTCGATTTGGAGGGAGGCCCGCGCCTGTGTCATACTCTTCAAGTTGTCGATTCGGCCCCATCGTTTAGCGGCCTAGGACGCCGCCCTCTCACGGCGGTAGCGCGGGTTCAAATCCCGCTGGGGTCACAACAGCGAAAACCCCCGGTCATCCGGGGGTTTTCTGCATTTCCGGGCGAGTTCGCCGCGACATCCGCACGCCGTCTTCCGACGCTCGTGCACGGGCTGCGGCCGTGCGCGCACGCGCGGGCGGCGGCGGCGGCATCCGCTAGACTCGCCTGAGCGAAGGGGAGTATCCCGCGGGGCGAAGGCCTCGGGCCAACGATCGTCAGTACGAGCGCCGAAGACGCCGCTCCGGTCGTGGCGGCGCGCCGGAGGCGCGGTCGGGAGAGACTTTCGGGTCCACCCGTACCCTCCTACCCGGAAGGCCTCCTGTGCTCGAACTCCCCGTCTGGTTCGAAGTGGGATCCCTCGTGGTCCTCACCCTGATCCTCATCGCCGACCTGCTCCTCGTGATCAAGCGGCCGCACGTCCCGTCGTTCCGCGAGTCCACGCTGTGGGTCGTGTTCTACGTGGCGCTCGCGCTCATCTTCGCGCTGTTCATGCTGCTGCTCGGCGACGCCGAGCACGCCGGGCAGTTCGTCGCGGGCTGGCTCACCGAGTACAGCCTCTCGATCGACAACCTCTTCGTCTTCGTCGTGATCATGGCGCGCTTCGCGGTGCCGAAGAAGATGCAGCAGGAGGTGCTCATGGTGGGCATCATCCTGGCGCTCATCTTCCGCGGCGTCTTCATCCTGCTCGGCGCCCAGCTCATCGAGAACTTCAGCTGGATCTTCTACATCTTCGGGGCCTGGCTCGTGTGGACCGCGATCCAGCAGGCGTTCCTGCACCGCGAGGAGAACGCGGAGCAGAACGAGAGCGGGCTCGTGCGGATGCTGCGCCGGCGCGTGCGCATCTCCGACGACTACGACGGCATCAAGCTCCGCACGACCGTCGACGGCACGCGCATGTTCACGCCGATCCTCATCGTCTTCATCGCGATCGGCACGACCGACCTGCTCTTCGCGCTCGACTCGATCCCGGCGATCTTCGGCATCACGCAGTCGGCGTTCATCGTCTTCACGGCGAACGTGTTCGCGCTCATGGGCCTGCGCCAGCTGTACTTCCTGCTCGGCGGCCTCCTCGAGCGCCTCGAGTACCTCAAGTACGGCATCGCGTTCATCCTCGCCTTCATCGGCGTGAAGCTCGTGCTGCACGCCCTCCACGTCAACGAGCTCCCGTTCATCAACGGCGGCGAGCACGTCGACTGGGCGCCCGAGATCTCGACGTGGACCTCGCTCGCCGTCATCGTCGCTGCGATGGCCGTCGCGACCGTCGCGAGCCTCGTCAAGGCCCGTCTGGACTCGAAGCGCCGCGGGGCGAAGCTGCTCGACGAGGTGCCCCACTTCACCGAGGATTCCCACCGGGAGCGCTGACCTCTCGGCTCCCGCCGCCGTCGCACGATCCACAGCGGTCCGCGACGGCGGCCGGGAGTTGCTAGCGTTGGGGGGCGGCGCCTGGGTGGGGCGCCCCGGACGGGGGGTCCGGATCGAGCTGCGACGAGGAGAACCGTGTCCGCTGACGGCGAGGACATCGTCCCGCTCCCACACGGATCCGCCGTGATCGCGCACAGCGCGCAGACCGACGTGGGCCGCGTCCGCACCGTGAACGAGGATTCGTACCTCGCCGAGGCGCCGCTGTACCTCGTGGCCGACGGCATGGGGGGCCACGCGCGCGGCGACGCGGCGAGCCGCACCGTCGTCGAGACGTTCCGCCGCCACATCGAGGCCGGGCGGCCGACGTCGCCCGAGCAGGTGCTCGACGCGATCCACACCTCGAACGACGCGGTGCGCGCGCTGAGCGCAGAGGGCGAGGAGGGCACGGCGGTCGCGGGCACCACCCTCACGGGCGTCGCGCTCGTCGACGCGGGCGAGGGCACCGGGTTCCACTGGATGGTCTTCAACATCGGCGACTCGCGGGTCTACTCGTGGGACGGCCGCACCCTCGAGCAGCTCAGCGTCGACCACTCGGCCGTGCAGGAGCTGGTGGATGCGGGCCTCATCAGCGCCGACGAGGCCGAGCGCCACCCCGACCGCAACGTGATCACGCGGGCCATCGGCGCCGACGACGTCGTCGATCCCGACGTCTGGCTCATCCCCGCGACGGGGCGCCAGGTCTTCCTCGTCTGCTCCGACGGCCTCTCGAAGGAGGTCGACGACGCGCGCCTCGCGCACATGCTCGCGGGCGACACCGGCCATGCCGCCGGCCTCGCCGGCGAGCTCGTCGACGCCGCCCTCGACCACGGCGGCCGCGACAACATCACCGTCATCGTCGTGGAGTCCGAGCTCGGCTCGACCGGCGACGACGACGAGACCACGCGCGACCGGCCCGACGGCCTCACGCGCTCGGCCGAGGACACCACGCCGCGCACCGGGGGAGGCGAGCATGGCGACCTACCGGCCTGACACCCGGGGCGAGTGGGTCGCCGCCGTCCGCGGCGGCGTCGTGCTGCTGGCGCCGGGCTCGGCGGCGACCGAGGTCGCCGCGCTCTGGCCCCGGCTCGCCGACGCCGACCCCACTCCGGCCGTGCTCGACGCGCTGACGTCCCGCGGGCTCGCCGCCACGCCGCCCTTCGCGCTGGTCGTGCGCCACGCGACCGACGGCTCGGCGCGCGTCGTGGCGCGCGGCCCGGTGGCCGTGCACGTCGGCACCGACATCGTCTCGGGCTCGGGCGTCTCGACGTGGGCCGAGCGTGTGGTCGAGGTCGGCGACGCCGACGTGCGCGTCGAGGCGGTCTCCGACGGCACCGCAGCGGATGCCGCGCCGCCGCTGCCCGTCGTCGAGGCGATCGTGCCCGCGGTGTCGGTGCGCTCCGGGGGCGTCGAGCGCGTCGCACCGGTGGCTCCGGCATCGGCCGACGCGGTCGACGAGCAGACCCGCGTGGTGGCGCGCGGCATGACGCCGCCAGCGCCGTCGATCACCGTCCCCCCCGAGGTGGTCGCCGCCGTGACCCCGGCCGAGCAGACCATCGTGCCCGCCGAGGACACGATCGCCGCACCCGTCACGCCGCCGCGGCCCGATGCGCTCGCCGAGCTCGACGGCGACCACGACGGCCTCACGGTCGCGAGCGTCGACATCCGACGCCTTCGCGCCGAGCGCGCCGCCCGGCACGGGTCCCCGGCGCCCGCGCACGTCGTTCCCGCACCCGAGGCCGCACCCTCGTCGAGCCTGCGCATGCCCGACGGCAGCATCGAGGCGATCGGCACCGAGGTGCTGCTCGGTCGCTCGCCGAGCGTCAGCCAGGTGTCGGGCGGCAGCCTGCCGCGGCTCGTCACCATCGGCGCGGGCGACCCCGACATCTCGCGCAACCACCTGCGCGTCGCCGTCGAGGGCGACACGGTCGTCGTCACCGACCTGCACTCGCGCAACGGCACCCACGTCGTGGCCCCCGGCAAGTCGCCCGTCAAGCTTCGGGCGGGCGAGCCGACGCCGGTGCTCGCGGGCACGGTCGTCGACCTCGGCGGCGGCTGGACCATCCAGGTGGTCGGAGCCTGATGCGCCGCGCCCCATCCACCCCGCCCGACCTGCCCGGGTACCGGTCGGTGCAGCTGCTCGGCTCCGGCGGCTTCGCCGACGTGTTCCTCTACGAGCAGCGGCTGCCGCGCCGCAAGGTCGCCGTCAAGGTGCTGCTCACCGAGGAGCTCGGCCGCGATACGCGCGCGCAGTTCGTCGCCGAGGCGAACCTCATGGCGCAGCTGTCGGCGCATCCGTTCATCGTCACGATCTTCCATGCCGACGTGTCTGCCGACGGCCGCCCGTACTTCGTCATGGAGTACTGCTCGGGTCCGAGCCTCGCCGAGCGCTACAAGCGCGAGCGGTTCGCCGTCGAGGACGCGCTGCGCACCGGCATCCGCCTCGCCGGCGCCGTCGCGACCGCGCACGCCGCCGGCATCCTGCATCGCGATATCAAGCCCGCGAACGTGCTCACGAACGACTACGGCTGGCCGGCCCTCACCGACTTCGGCATCTCGTCGAACCTCGAGGGCGAGCTGCCCGTGCACACCGTCACGTCGCCGGCGGATGCCTCGGCCACCGGGTCGGGCCAGTCCGCCGTCGGCATGAGCGTGCCCTGGTCGCCGCCCGAGATGTTCGAGGACGACCCGCGCCCCGACCAGCGCAGCGACGTGTTCTCGCTCGCCGCCACCGTGCACACGCTCCTCGCCGGCCGCACGCCGTTCGAGATCCCGGGCCGCCCCAACGGCTCCCTCGACCTCATCGGCCGCATCGAGCGCGGGGCGATCACCCCGATCGACCGGCCCGACGTGCCGCGCAGCCTCATGGCGGTGCTCGCGAAGGGCATGGCCACGCGCCGCGACGACCGTTATCCGTCCGCGATCGAGTTCGCCAGGGCCCTGCAGCGCGTCGAGCTCGAACTCGGGTACGCGCCGACGGGCATCGAGGTGCCGAACCTCGCGACCGAGCGCGTCGCGGCCGACGACGCAGGCGTCGACGACGCGGATGCCACGCGCGCCCGCGCCGTGCGCACCGTCGACGCCCAGCCCCGCCCCGCGGCACCCGCCGGCGGCGATGCGACCGTGGCGCGCACGCCGCGCACCGTGGAGGCGCAGCCTCCGCAGCCTGCCGGGCCCGGCGTTCCGACGCCCGACGAGGGCACCGTGCTGCGCGGCGCCGTCACCGGCACGGCCGCGCCCGCGCCGGCGCCGCTCGACGAGACCGGGGTCCGCTCCGCCCGGCGCGCCTCCGCCCCGGGCGATGCCACCCAGCTGCGGCCGCGCCGCGGCGCGCCCGCGGCATCCGACCCCGATACCCGAACGCGCACCGCACGACCGAAGCGCTCCCGCGTCGGCACCGTCGTGGCGGTCGCCGCCGGCGCCGTCGTCGTGGCCGCGATCGGCATCGCCGTCGCCCTCTCGGGAACGCTGCAGCAGGGCTCGCCCGATCCGACCGCCGCGCCGACCGACCAGGACGCGATCCTGGCCGCGACCGTGCCCGCTCCGGTCGTGGAGGACGGCGTGCGCTCGGCCGACGGCGTGAGCGTGAGCTTCCCGGTGTCGCACCCGAGCGCCGAGGACGGCGACCGCTACCGCTGGCACCGGGCCGACGGGTCGGGGTCGACCGAGGTGGCCGAGGGCCCGGCGATCGTCGTCGCGGGCGTGGGTTCGGGGGAGCGGGTGTGCATCGAGGTGCAGGTGCAGCGCGGCAGCAAGACGTCGGAGCCGGTGACGGGGTGCACGCCGTGAGGCCGCTGAAGGTGGAGTTCTGCGGCGAGTGGTACACCGTCGAGGAGGGCGCGCCGTTCACGATCGGGCGCGAGTCCGACCTCACCATCGACGACAACCCCTACCTGCACCGCACGTTCCTGACGCTGTCGTCGGAGTACGGCCTGTGGTGGCTCTCGAACGTCGGCCAGCTGCTGTCGGCCACGGTGTCGGACGCCACCGGGAGCGTGCAGGCGTGGGTGGCGCCGGGCGCCAAGCTCCCGCTCGTGTTCCAGACCGTCCACGTGATGTTCAGCGCCGGGTCGACCACGTACGACTTCACCGTGCACGCCGAGGAGGACTTCTACAACACGTCCCTCACGGCCGAGCCTGCCGACGGCGGCACGACCATCCTGCCCGTCACGCTCACGACGAGCCAGCGGCAGCTCGTGGTCGCGCTCGCCGAGCACGTGCTCTCGCAGCCCGTCGCCGGTCGCGCGACCGTGCCGACCTCCGCCGAGGCGGCGGCACGGCTCGGGTGGAGCATGACGACCTTCAACCGCAAGCTCGACAACGTCTGCGAGAAGCTCGACAAGATCGGCGTCGACGGGCTCCGCGGCGGTCGCGGCAAGCTCGCGACGAACCGCCGGGCCCGTCTCGTGGAGTACGCCGTGGCCACCCGGCTCGTGAGCGCCGACGACCTCGCGCTGCTCGATCGGGGGGCCGACGGCGAGGCCGAGGAGGCCCGCGCGTAGCCGATCCGACATGGGGAGGCGTCCCCATTTCAGGGGTACGTGCGACCGTGTTACGTTGAGGGCCGTTCGCGTCCGCGCGCCCGTCCGTCCGACGCATCCGACCGGTGCATCCGACCGTCGGGAAGACGAATCCAGGGGAGTTGAGAGTGGGGAGTTCCGCGTCCTGGGTGCGTGCGCGCAAGCCCGTCGCCTCGGTCGTGGCACTCGCGGTCGCCGTCGGCGTCCCCGTGACGATCGCCGCGTTCCACCAGGGCTTCCCGGTCACCGACCCCGACCTCACCGCGCGCGACGTCTGGGTCACGAACGGGCAGGAGCTCCTCGCCGGCCGGCTCAACCGCCAGATCGAGGAGCTCGACGCCGCCGTCGCCACGGCGTCCAACGACGTCGACGTCTTCCAGGACGGTGACGACGTCTTCCTCCTCGACGCGAGCGCGGGCTCGCTCGAGCGCATCGACCCGTCGTTCACCACCCTCACGCAGCGCATCGACGTGCCGCTCGGGTCGCGCATCGCCTACGGCGGCGACGTGCTCGCGATCCTCTCGCCGAAGGGCGAGCTCTGGGCGACCCCCTCGGGCGGCGACCTCTCGTTCGACGCGAACGGCACCGACCCGATCGCCGAGCTCGGCGCCGACGCCCGCGTCGCCGTCTCCGACCGCGGCACCGTGTTCGCGACCTCGGCCGACGACGACGAGCTGGTGCGGATCGACGCTGGCGGCGGCGAGCCCGCCGTCTCGGAGCTCCCGCGGCTCGGCGCTCATCAGCTCGCCGCGGTCGGGGAGCGCGCGGTCGTGTTCGACGAGGACCGCAATGTCGTCGTGGTCGACGGCCGCGACGTGCCGCTGCCCGAGCCCGGCCTGCGGCTGCAGCAGTCGAGCGCCGAGCACGACGTCGCCTACGTCGCCGGCGCGGCCGAGCTCATCGCCGTGCCGCTCGGCGGGGGCGATGCCCGCGTCATCGAGTCGGATGCCGCGGCGGCGCCGGCCCGGTCGGCCGACGAGGTCGCCGCGCCCGTCTGGGTGAACGGCTGCGCTCACGCCGCCTGGGCGACCTCCTCCACCTACCTCGCCGCGTGCGACGACCGCGAGCCGGCATCGCAGACGATCGAGCAGCCCACCGCGGGCTCCCGGCTCGAGTTCCGCGTGAACCGCGACGTCGTGGTGCTCAACGACCTCACGACCGGCAACGCGTGGCTGGTCGACTCCGACCTGCGCCTCGTCGACAACTGGGAGGAGGTCACGCCGCCCGAGGAGACCGACGAGCTCGAGGGCGACGAGAAGAGCGCGCAGCAGACCTTCGAGGACACCCTCGCCGAGCGCACCGACACCAACCGGCCACCCGTCGCGCGCGACGACGAGGCCGGCGTGCGGCCCGGACGCACGACCGTGCTCGAGGTGCTCGAGAACGACACCGACCCCGACGGCGACGTGCTCACCGTGTCCTCGACGTCGGACGTCGCCGAGTCCCAGGGCCGCCTCGAGCTCATCGACGGCGGCCGCGCCCTGCAGTTCACGCCCGCTGAGGGGGCCGCGGGCACCGTCTCGTTCCGGTACTCGGTCGACGACGGTCGCATGGGCGTGTCCGAGGCATCCGTCGACGTGCGCATCGTGCCCGAGCCCGAGAACGCCGCGCCCACCTCCATGCGCTCCGGCGCCGTGAGCGTCGAGCAGGGGCAGCAGATCTCCTACAACGTGCTCGCCGACTGGCACGACCCCGACGGCGACGACGTGTTCCTCGTCAACGCCTCGCCGACGAGCGGCGACTCCGTGCGGTTCAGCCCCGACGGCTTCGTGACGTTCGACCACAAGTCGGGCGAGCTCGGCCTCAAGGACGTCGCATTCACCGTGTCCGACGGGCAGCTCACCGCGACGGGCACGCTGACCGTCGACGTGAAGCCCGCCGGCACGCTCAACCCGGTGGGCACGCCCGACTTCGCGCAGGTGTTCGCCGGCGAGACCGCGCTCATCGAGCCGCTCGAGAACGACCTCACGCCGTCGGGCGCGCCGCTCGCGCTCCTCGGCGTCGACCAGGTGCCCACCGCGGCATCCGTCACCCCGAACCCCGAGCGCGGCACGATCGCGTTCTCCTCGAGCCAGCCGGGCGAGTACATCTTCCTCTACAACGTCGGGGCGGATGCCGCGGTGAGCGTCGGCCTCATCCGCGTGCAGGTCGTGGAGCCGCCCGCCGAAGCGCCGCCGCCCATCGCGGTCAAGGACACCGCGTACCTGCGCCCGGGGGAGCCGACCACCGTGCCGGTGCTCGTGAACGACGTCTCGCCGTCGGGTCGCGTGCTCGCCGTGCAGTCGGCCGACGACTCCGCGACCGACGACCTCGTCTCGGTCGAGATCCTCACGAACACCGTGGCTCGGGTCACCGCCTCGGAGGCGCTCGACCGGCAGCTGCAGTTCAGCTACACGATCTCCGACGGCGTGAACACGGCGACCGCGACCGTGACGGTCGTGCCCGTGCCGCCGCTCGTGAAGCACCAGCCGCCCGTCGCCGTCGACGACGCGATCAACGTGCGCGCCGGTGACATCGCGACCGTGCCCGTGCTCGCGAACGACTACCACCCCGACTCGACCGAGATCCACGTGCTGCCCGAGCTCGCCGACACGGGCTCGCTGCAGGGGCTCGCGTTCGTCGACGACGACGAGGTGCGGTACCAGGCCCCCGAGGAGCCCGGCACGTACTCGGCCGTGTACACGATCGGCGACGACTTCGAGCAGACGGCGCGAGCGAACATCACGTTCACGGTCGTCGCGAAGGGAGCCGGCGAGAACCGACCGCCGCTGCCGACGCCGCTGACCTCGCGCACGTTCGCGGGCTCGGCGGTGTCGATCGACATCCCGCTCGACGGCCTCGACCCCGACGGCGACTCCGTGGTGCTCACGGGCATCTCGTCCGCGCCGAACCTGGGCCGCGTCGCCGAGCGCACGAGCACGTCGATCACGTACGAGGCGTTCGCCGGGTCGACGGGCACCGACACGTTCACCTACGAGCTGCGCGACGCGTTCGGCGCGAGTGCGAAAGGCACCATCCGGATCGGCGTGATCCCGCGGCCCGCCGTCGCGCTGCCGCCGAAGGCCGTCGACGACGCCGTCGAGATGAAGCCCGGCCGCACCGCCTCGGTCGAGGTGCTGCTCAACGACTCCGACCCGAGCGGCTACAGCCTGAAGGCCGTCGGCCTGCCCGAGGTCGACGAGGGCATCGAGGCCGAGATCCGAGACAAGCGGCGCGTCGTCGTCACCGCCCCCGAGCAGGAGGGCGCGTTCACGATCCGGTACGAGATCTCGAACGGGCACGGCGGGGCCGACACCGCGTTCCTCCAGGTCGCGGTGAAGGACGACGCGAAGATCCTCCCGCCGACGGCCGAGGACCAGGTCATCGAGCCCGAGGACGTCGTCGAGGTCGACTCCGTCACGGTCGAGCCGCTCGACGACGCCACCAACCCGGGCGGCCTCGTCGAGGACCTCGTGGTGACGCTCGAAGGTCCGAACGCGGGCCGCGCCGAGGTCACGCCCGGCGGCGGAATCGTCGTGGAGCCCGGCCGGGAGCGCTACGCCGTCGCCTACCGGCTCACGAACGAGCTCGACGAGCTCTCGGCGATGGCGTTCGTGATCGTGCCGCCCGCGGCATCCGCGGAGGACATCGAGGAGGACGAGCCCACCATCCCGGCGCCGCACCTCGCGAAGCTCGACCCGATCGTCGTGCCGATGAACGGCAGCATCACGTGGGACGTCGCCGACCTCGTGGTCGTCCCCTCGGGCAAGCCGGCCCTCGTGCTGTCGGCCTCGGCCGCGAACGCCCGCTCGGAGGCGTACGTCGACGGCACCACGCTGCGCTACGAACCCGCGCAGGACTACCGCGGCGAGGCATCCGTCACGTTCGAGGTGACCGACGGGCGCGACGCCGACGACCCCGACGGCCGCAGGGCCCTGCTCACCCTGCCGGTCACCGTCGGCGACCCGAACTTCGAGGACACCCCGCCCGTGTTCACGCCGCGGCAGGAGACCGTCGAGGCGGGGGAGCAGCCGCTCGAGATCGACCTGCGGTCCTCGAGCGACCACCCGAACCCCGACGTGATCGGGCGGCTCGGCTACGGCAACCTGCAGGGCACGACCGCCGACATCCAGGCCTCGATCGACGGCGGCACGCTGCGCGTCTCGGCGCCGCTCGGCGTGCAGCCCGGCACGGCGACCCGCCTCACGTTCGACGTCACGTTCAAGGAGTTCACGGTGCCGGGGTACGTCGACGTGAAGGTGGTGTCGTCGACCCGGGCGAAGCCGCAGGCCGTCGACGACGGGCCCGTGTACCTCACCCGCAGCGACGCGAAGGCGATCGACGTGCTCGCGAACGACTTCAATCCGTTCCCCGAGTCGCCGCTGCGGATCGTCGATGCGCAGGTCGACCAACTCGACGTGGGGTCGTCGGCGTCGGCGAGCTTCACCGCGAGCGACGTCACGGTGCGCACCGGGGCGGCGTTCACCGGCACGCTCAGCGTGATCTATCGCATCCAGGACGCGACGAAGGACCCCGCCCGTGAGACCCAGGGACGCATCACGGTGATCGTGCGCGACCGGCCCGACCGGCCGAACGCGCCCACTGTGACCGCCGGCGACGGGTGGGCGGACGTGACGTGGCAGGCGCCGGCGCCGAACAACTCGGCGATCACCGGCTACGAGGTGGACTTCAACGGCCGGACGGCGACCTACGGCGCCGGCGCTGCGGGCATCACGCAGCGCATCGGCGGCCTGACGAACGGCACGGCCTACACCTTCACGGTGCGGGCGATCAACGGCATCGGCGCGTCGGACTGGTTGGCCGGAACGACGAGGACGCCGTACGGCACGCCCACCGCCCCGAACAACGTGCGGCTCCAGTCGTCGGGCGACGCCCCCGCCGACCTCACGGCGAGCTGGAGTGCGCCCTCGTCGACCGGCGGCGGCCCGGTCACCTACGAGTGGCGCATCCAGGGCGCGCAGGGCTGGCAGCGGACCACGGCGACGTCGGCGCGCGTGAACGACGTCGGCGCCGGCTCGTACACGCTCGACGTCCGCGCCATCAACAACGGCAGCACGCAGACCGGCCCGATCGCATCGGACTCGGTGGGCGTGAGCAACCCGCCCCCACCGCCTCCACGCGCGTACATCTGCAAGGGCGGCGCCCAGGGCGGGGGCAACGCGGTGCAGGTGCGCTACGAGAACTTCACGGGCGGCGGCCACCGCATGTACACGTCGATCGACGGCGACTCCAGCGCCTTCTACAAGGAGACGTTCTCGATCGGCGGCGACGGCAAGCAGACGTTGCAGAACTGGCTCGGCGTGCGATTCGACGCCGGCATCTGGGTCGTCATCGAGGGCCCCACGAACATCAACAAGACGAACACGATCTCGGGCGCGCAGTGGAACGCGCTGTCGCCCGGCCAATGCAGCGGTTGACGCGAGGAGCATGACATGGCAGTGACATCCGAACAGGCCCTGTGGTTCCAGGACGCCTTCTCGAAGCTGGTCGACAACGTCGACCAGGCGATCCTGGGCAAGCGCGAGGTGATCGAGCTCGTGCTCATCGCGCTGCTGTCCGACGGGCACGTACTGCTCGAGGACTTCCCGGGCACCGGCAAGACCGTGCTCGCGAAGTCGCTCGCCAACACGCTCGACGGCTCGAACTCGCGCATCCAGTTCACGCCCGACCTGCTGCCATCGGATGTCACGGGCGTGACGATCTACGACCAGGGCAAGGGGCGCTTCGAGTTCCACCGCGGGCCGATCTTCGCGTCGATCGTGCTCGCCGACGAGATCAACCGCGCCAGCCCGAAGACGCAGTCGGCGCTGCTCGAGGTGATGGAGGAGGGCCGGGTCACGGTCGACGGCGTGAGCTACGACGTGGGCTCGCCGTTCATGGTCATCGCGACGCAGAACCCGGTCGAGCAGGCCGGCACCTACTCGCTGCCCGAGGCGCAGCTGGACCGCTTCCTCATCAAGACGTCACTCGGCTACCCCGACCACGACACCGCGGTCACGCTGCTGCTCGACTCGGCGAACCGCGCCCGCGCCACGAGGGTGTCGCCCATCATCGCGGCCACCTCGGTCACGACGATGGCGCAGCTCGCGTCGGAGGTCTTCGTCGATGCGGCCGTGCTCGGCTACCTCAACCAGATCGTGTCGGCGACGCGCGAGCACCAGGACTCGGCGCTCGGCGTCAGCATGCGCGGCGCGCTCGCGCTCGCCCGCACCGCGAAGACGTGGGCGATCGCGCACGGACGCACGTACGTGACGCCCGACGACGTGCGCGAGCTCGCGGTGCCCGTGCTCGCGCACCGCATCATCGTCGACCCCGAGTCGGAGTTCGCCGGCGTGACCGCCGAGGACATCGTGGGACGCGTGCTCGTCGAGGTCGCACCGCCCGCCTACCGGGCGGCATGAGCGGCGCGACGGGAGCCGAGGCGCCCGCGCCGCCGGCGGCGCCCTCGCAGGCGCGGATCGCGGCGCGGGCGGTCGGGCGCTCGGTCGCGGCATCCGCCCGCTCGCTCGGATCGTACGCGGCGACGGCCGGCCGCGTCGTCGCGCGGTTCGCGGCACCGGTCACGGGCGTCGTGTCGACGACCGGGTGGCTCGTGCTCGCCGCCGCGGCCGTCTCGCTCGTGATCGCGTGGGCGTTCGGCTGGATCGAGTTCGCGTTCCTCGGCTTCACGCTGCTCGCGGCGGTGCTCGTGTCGATCGGGTTCGTGTTCGGCCGCATGCACTACCGGGTCGGCATCGAGCTGCAACCGCCGCGGGTGGTCGCAGGGGAGCGGGCGCTCGGCCGCCTGCTCGTGACGAACGCCGGCACGTCGGCCTCGACCCCGTCGCGGCTCGAGCTGCCCGTCGGCGCGGGCCTCGCCGAGTTCGTCGTGCCCGCGCTGCCGGCCGAGGGCGAGCACGAGGAGCTCTTCGCCGTGCCGACGAACCGCCGCGCGGTCATCGTCGCCGGGCCGGCGGTTTCGGTGCGCGGCGACCAGCTCGGGCTGCTCCGCCGCACGGTGCGCTGGACCGACCCCGTCGAGCTCTTCGTGCACCCCGTGACCGCGCGCCTGCGTCCCTCGGCGGCGGGACTCGTGCGCGACCTCGAGGGCGAGGTCACGAAGACCATCACGAACAACGACATCTCGTTCCACGCCCTGCGCGCCTACGAGCCGGGCGACGCGCTGCGCAACGTGCACTGGCGCACGTCGGCGCGCACCGGGCAGCTGATGGTGCGCCAGTACGAGGAGACCCGCCGCTCGCAACTCATCCTCGTGCAGCCGACCGATCGCGACCACTACGCGTCCGACGACGAGTTCGAGCTCGCCGTGTCGGTGCTCGCGTCCCTCGGCGTGCAGGTCATCCGCGACGCCACCCGCCTCGCCGTGCTCACCGAGTCGCTCGCACTCCGCACCGCGACGCCGACCGCGCTCCTCGACGACACGTCGCGCATCGAGCCGACCCGGCGCGCGTTCCCGAGCGTCCGCGAGTTCGTGCGCGAGGCCACGAAGCGGCTGCCGCCGCCGAGCGTCGTCATCACGGTCGCCGGCTCCCTCCTGCCGGTCGCCGACCTGCGCACGGTCGAGACCGTGTTCGGCGCAGACACCGAGCTCATCGCGTTCCGGGCCGAGCTCGGCGCGGCATCCCGCATCACGCGCATCGCGGGCAGCACCGTCGTCACCGTCGGCGACCTGTCCGAGCTCCCGCGGCTCGTGCGGAGGGTGCGCCCGTGACCCGCCTGCCCCGCACCGCCGTGACGGACATCCTCGTGCTGAGCCTGCTCTCGCTGCTCGGCATCGCCGGCTACGAGACCGCGTTCGGCGGACTGAACTTCCTCGTCGCGGCCGTCGCCGGGCTCGCCGTCGGGACGCTCGCCGCGGTGGCGGGCGCCGCCCTGCGCCTCGGAGTCGTGACGACCGTGCTCCTCGCGATGGCGGGCTACCTGCTGGTCGGCACCCCGGTCACGATGCCGGATGCCGCGCTGTTCGCCGTGCTGCCGTCGCTCGAGGGCCTGACGGGGCTGGTCATCGGCCCGGTCTACGGCTGGGCCGACATCGTCACCATCGGCACCCCGGTGGAGGCGCCGTACTACGTCGCCGTCGTGCCGTACTTCGCGGCGTGGCTCGTCGCACTGGTCGGCACGCTCCTGGCGACGCGATGGCTGCCGCGGCGCCGCACGGCGCTGCGGGCGAGCGTGCTGCTCATCGGCCCGGTCGTGCTCTACCTGTCGGGCATCCTGCTCGGCACCGACGAGGCGTACCTCGCGGCCGTGCGCGGCGTCGCCTTCGCCGTCGTGGCGCTCGTGTGGCTCGCCTGGCGACGCGGGGCGACGGTCGAGTCGAGCGGCGACGGCGCCGCGCGCCTGCGCCGTCGGAAGGTCGCCGGAACGTCGGCGGTGGTCGCCGGCGCCATCGCGATCGGCGCCGTCGCGGGCCTCGCGCTGGCGCCCGTCTCGCCCGACCGGTTCGTGCTGCGCGAGGAGGTCGTCCCGCCGTTCGACCCGCTCGAGTTCCCGAGCCCGCTCGCGGGGTTCCGCCACTACACGAAGGACCTCGCCGAGGCGCCGCTCTTCGAGGTGACGGGGCTCGAGCCGGGCGACGTCGTGCGGCTCGCCACCATGGACGCGTACACCGGCCGGCTCTGGAACGTCGCCGGGCCCGACGACGTCGGCCCCGACGGCGGCGGCTACGCGATCGTCGGCGAGACGCTGCCCGAGCCGCTCCTCGCGACC
Organism: uncultured Agromyces sp.; assembly: GCA_965652625.1. GTDB lineage: Bacteria > Actinomycetota > Actinomycetes > Actinomycetales > Microbacteriaceae > Agromyces. Next base: position 595 of record CBFGWW010000025.1, on the reverse strand, counting down.
CTCGGCAGTGAGCGGCACGTGCAGTTCCGCGTGGTGGGCTACGACGACGTGTGGCTGCCCACGGTCGGCTACGGCGAGACGCTCGCGCTGCAGGACCGGGGCACGAGCGACCGCGCCGGCGACCTGCGATACAACCCGGCGGCCGGCACGGCAGTGCTCACGAGCGGCCTCGCCGAGGGCGCGGCCTACGAGCTCGACGCCCGCGTGCAGGTCGAGCCCGAGACCGACGAGCTGCTCGAGGTGCCCGTCGCCGCCCTCGCGATGCCGGCCGTGCAGAACGTGCCCGACGTGGTCGCCGCGAAGGCCGACGAGTACGTCGGCGACGCCACCACGCCGATCGAGCAGCTGCGCGCCATCGAGACGGGGCTGAAGACCAACGGGTTCCTCAGCCACGGCCTCGCCTCCGACACCGTGCCGTCGCGGGCGGGCCACGGCGCCGACCGCATCATCGAGCTGTTCACGCGCACCCAGATGGTCGGCGACGAGGAGCAGTACGCCTCGGCGATGGCGCTCATGGCCCGACACCTCGGCTACCCCGCTCGCGTCGTCATGGGCTTCGCGCCCGAGGTGCGCGAGGGCGAGGCGGTCGAGGTGC
>CBFGWW010000024.1:0-22179 GCA_965652625.1 uncultured Agromyces sp. | reverse complement strand
CGATCGAGGTGACCGTCACGGCGCGGTCGGTCTTCCACTGATCAGCTCCCAGGAATCGCGCGGTCCGCCGATCCAGGCCCGAAGCGACTGCAGGAACTTCCGCGCGACACGCCGGTCGCAACCACACGACACGCGGGGCAGCTCGCGGATCTTCCTGCAGCCCGCCGTCGAACCAGGCCGGCCGCTCAGGACGTCGGCGCGAAGCCCGGGCCGAAGCGCTCGAAGAGCTGGGTCTTGCGGCGGATCGCCTCCTCGTCGGTGGGCAGGTCCCAGATGAAGACGTGGTCCGACGGCGAGTACTGCATCGTGCGCGCGGTCGTGATGATCTCGACGACCTCCTGGCGTTCGCCGAACAGGTCGGCGCCGGTCTGGTGCGCGGAACGCACGATGGTGCCGAGCGAGAGGCCGTCGTCGGTCGACAGCACGTGTCCGATGTGGTGCGAGCGGATGCCGCGGGCCTGCAGCTTGCGCAACGGGCGCGGCTCGGTTCCGTTGACGTTCGGCCAGCAGACCTTGCAGCTGCGCACCCCCGACAGCCCTCGGGCGGACTCGCGGGTGACGAGGGCGGGCAGCGGGAGCCGGTAGGTGCGGTCGTCGTGCAGGCGCCGACGGTGGCCCGCGCTCCAGCGGGCGCGCAGGTCGAGGTGTGGCTCGAGCGATGCGCACTCGAGGCGGTGCAGCATCCGCTCGCTCGGCGACTCCATGTGGGTCACCGCGAACTCCGCGCCCTCGGCGAACGCCTGGCGCAGCGCGTCGTGCTCCTCGGTGATGATCCGCTCGACCAGGGCGTCGGTCGGGTCGACCGCGGCGACGCCGCGGATGGGCGTCATCAAGTCGACGATGCCCGCAGCATCCTGCGGTGGTGACGCAGGCTGCCTGCGGCCTGCGGGCTCGGATCGGGTCATCCGCGTCCTCCGTCGTCGGGCCCCGGGACCGGCCCTCGTTGCGAACATAGCGGAGCGCGAGGGCGAGTCACCGCCCATCGGCTCAGGACACGCCGCCCCCAACCGGGGCACACGGCGAGCTGGGCGCGCGCATGCGGTTGACTGGAGGGCATGACCGCCGCCCCCTACTGCACCGAACGCCGGCTCGACGAGGGATCCGCGCGATGAGCGCCGACCGCCCGGGCGGGGGCGCCGCGAAGCGCTCGCGAGTCTCGCTGTTCGCCGTCATCGGCCTGGGGCTCGGCGTGCTCGCGCTCGCCCTGCCCGCCGTGCCGGCGCTCGCGACCGCGGCCGGCGGCATCATCCTCGGCGTGCTCGGTCGCCGGCAGTTCAAGCGGGATCCGGCGACCGGTCCCGGCTGGGTGTCGCTCGCCGCGATCATCGTGAGCGGGTTCGTGTTCGTGAGCCAGGCGGTCATCCTCTCGGTCGTGTACTTCTCGGCGTGACCCTTCGCGCCCCGCGCACCGCCGCGCCATGATGGAGCCCATGGCCACCGATGCGCTGACCGCCGCGGCCGACGAGCTCTACGCCCTCGTGCCCGAGGAGTTCACCGCCGCGCGCAACGCACGCGCCAAGGACGCGAAGGCCGACGACCGGCAGCTCGGCCAGCGGATCGGCGAGTTCCGCAAGCCGTCGCCCGCCGCGTGGATCCTCAACCAGCTGGTGCGCGAGCAGCCCGATGCCGTCGACGAGCTGCTCGACCTCGGCGCCGACCTGCGCGATGCCCAGGCCGCCGGCGACGGCAAGACCCTCACCACGGTCGGCGCGGAGCGCCGGCAGCTCATCGCGGGCCTGCTCCGCCAGGCGACGCACCTCGCGGATGCCGCGGACCGCTCGCCCTCGCGCGCCGTGCTCGACGAGGTCGAGCAGACCCTCATCGCCGCCACCGTCGACCAGGCCGCCGGCGAGGCGCTGCGCACCGGACGGCTCACCCGGAGCCTGCAGGCCGTGGGCTTCGAGGCCGTCGACCTCGACGGGGCCGTCGCCGGCGAAGCATCCGCTGCTCGACCGCGGAAGCCGCGCGCGGCGAAGCCCTCGGCCGCAGGCGGAGCCGTCAAGCTGGCGGGCAAGGCGACGGCTGAGGGCGACGAGCGCGACGAGCAGGCCGACGCGGATGCCGCCGCCGAGCGCGAGGCGGCCGCCCGCGCCGCGCGAGAGCAGGCCGACGCCGACGTGCAGGACGCGAAGGGTCGCCTCGACGCCGCCGAGAAGGCGTTGGCCGAGGCCGAGGACCTGCTGAAGGCCGCCGAGTGGAACGCCGACGAGCTCCGCGACGAACGTCACGAGCTCGAGACGCGTCTGAAGGCGCTGCGGTCCGAGATCGTCGACGCCGAGCGCGACGAGCGCGACGCCGAGCGGGCGCGGAACAAGGCCGAGGTGGCCGTCGACCGGGCGAAGGACGACGTCGACGCCGCTGAGACGGCGCGAGACGAGCTCAGCTGAACGTCAGCCGCCCGGGTCGGGCGGCGCGGGCGGGCCCGGTGGCAGGGGCGGCGGCCCGGCAGGATCGGTCGGCCCCGAGCCCCCCGAGCGACCCGAACGCCTCCGACGACGCGGGTTCGGCACGTACCGCGGCACGTAGCGCCAGAGGATCCCCGCGCCGACGAACCCGAGCACGCCCATGGTCGCGCTCGCGGCCATGATCGACACGGCCGACGTCACGCCCGCGAGGATCAGCGGCGCGACCGCCTGGCCCGCATCGCCGATCGTGCGGAACGCGCCGAGGAACGGCGCCGGGTTCGCCTTCGGCGCGAGGTCGGCGCCGAGCGTGAGGATCACGCCGCTCGAGAGCCCGTTCGCGACGCCGAACAGCAGCGCCACGAACGTGAACCACGCCTCGGCACCCGGCACGTCGTGCGTGAAGGCGAGCACGAGGTGTCCCGTGCCGAGGCCCACGAGCCCGGGGATGGCGCTCCAGAGCCGCCCGAACCGGTCCATGACCTGCCCGCTCACGTAGAACAGGGCGAAGTCGATCGCCGCCGAGACGCCGATCACGAGCGCTGCCGCCTCGGGCGGCATCCCGATCGACACGGCCCACAGCGGCAGGATCACCGTGCGGCTCGCGCGCACGGCCGCGAGCAGGCCGACGCCGCTGCCGATGCGCAGCAGCACCGCGCGGTAGGTCACGATCGCGCGGAACACGCCGTGGGACGCGGCATCCGCCTCGGCCTCGCCCGCCGTGCGCGCGACGCCCGAGCCGTCGCCCGGGCCAGACGACGCGGCATCCGCGGATGCCTCGCGCACGAGCCGCGCGGCCCCGAACACGCGCTCGGGGTCGGGCAGCACGATGAGCACGACCACGACCGCGAAGCACGCCGCGACCAGCACCCAGAACACGACCTCCGACGAGCCGGTCCACGCGATGAGCGCGGCGGCGACGAACGGGCCGATCGCCCAGCCCGCGCGGAACACGCCCGCGAGCGTCGAGAGCGCCCGCGCCCGCACCGCCTCGGGCACGTAGCTCGTGAGGAACGCATGCCGTGCGAGCCCGAACACGGCGGTCGCGAGCCCGAGCAGGAAGATGCCGATGCCCAGGGCGAACTCGGTGGGGGAGGCGAGGGCGATGAGCACGCCGATGACCGCGAGCAGCGACGCGCCGATCATGGCGTTCCGCTCGCCGATGCGGGCGACGAGCCACCCGGCGGGCAGGTCGCCCGCGAGCTCGCCGACCATGAGCATGGCCGCGATGAGGCCCGCGAGCGCGAGCGAGGCTCCGCGGTCGGTCGCGACGACCGGGATCACGGGGATGATCGCGCCCTCGCCGATCGAGAACAGCAGCGTCGGCAGGTAGGCCGGGAGGATGATCGAGCGCCAGGAGAACGGAGGCGTCGCGGCGGTCATCGCCTTCGACGCTACACCCGGGTCGCGCGGCATCCGTGTGCCCGGTCACCGCCTCACCGGCGCGAGCGAAGCGGGCGCAACCTCACGGCGTCGTGCCGACCGCGCCGGTCGCGACGTTCCACGAGAACGTCATCGGGTCCGCGAGCGTGCCGTCAGGCCGTTGGCGCCGGTACGCGAACTTCACCGAGCGGAACTCCATGCCGACGGTCTGCTCGACCTCGCCGTCGGCCGAACCGGTCGTGTGCACCGACGTGACGACGAGGTCCTCCATCGTCACGATGAGCCATGCGTCGCGCCCGCCGTGCCCGCCGCCACGGGTCACCTGCAGTTCGGCCTTGCGGATGCGCCGGCCAGAGGCCACGAATCCGAGCAGCCTCGTGGATGCCGCGTCGAAGACGTGCTCCCACACGAGCGCCGACGGATCGGGCCGACCGGCGCCGCCCCCGCTGCCGCCGCCCGGGCCGCCGCCCGGACCGCCGGGACCGGCCTGCGCCGTCACGCCCCAGTTCCACGACAGCAGCTCGATCCAGTCCTCGTGCCCGACCGCCGCCGACTCGCCCGGCGCGTCGTCGAAGAACGTGAGGTACGCGTGGCCCGACATCGGTCGCCCCCTTCGGCGCGGCTCCGTCCCCCCGGATGCCGCCGTCGATCCGCAGTGTACGCCGGGCGCGACTAGGCTGGACAGGCCATGTTGGATCTTGACCTCACGCAGGACATCGCCTCCCTGCGCTCCACCTTCCGCGACATCCGTGCCGTCGTCGACGTCGACGCCCTCGAAGCCGAGATCGCCAGCCTCTCCGAGCAGGCCGGCGCTCCCGACCTGTGGGACGACACCGAGAACGCGCAGAAGGTCACCAGCGCCCTGAGCCACCGCCAGTCCGAGCTCGCGCGCGTGAAGAGCATCGACTCCCGCCTCGACGACCTCGAGGTGCTCGTCGAGCTCGCGAACGAGGCCGACGACGAGGAATCCGCCGCCGAGGCGCGCGCCGAGCTCGCCGCGCTGCAGAAGACCGTCGGCGACCTCGAGGTCGTGCCGCCCCTGACCGGCGACTACGCCGCGCGCGAGGCCGTCGTAACCTGCGGGGCGGGGGCCGGCGGCGTCGACGCCGCCGACTTCGCCGAGATGCTCATGCGCATGTACCTGCGCTGGGCCGAGAAGCACGGCTACAACGCGACCGTCATGGACACGAGCTACGCGGAGGAGGCGGGCATCAAGTCCGCGACCTTCGAGATCGACGCGCCCTACGCGTTCGGCACGCTGAGCGTCGAGGCCGGCACGCACCGCCTCGTGCGCATGAGCCCGTTCGGCGCAGCCGGCAAGCGGCAGACGTCGTTCGCCGCCGTCGAGGTCATCCCCCTCATGGAGGAGACCGAGGAGATCGACATCCCCGAGGGCGACATCCGCGTCGACGTGTTCCGCTCGTCGGGTCCCGGCGGCCAGTCCGTCAACACCACCGACTCCGCCGTGCGCATCACGCACCTCCCCACGGGCGTCGTCGTCTCGATGCAGAACGAGAAGTCGCAGATCCAGAACCGCGCCGCGGCCATGCGCGTGCTGCAGTCGCGCCTGCTCCTCATGCAGAAGGAGCAGGAGGCCGCCCAGAAGAAGGAGCTCGCGGGCAACATCACCGCGAGCTGGGGCGACCAGATGCGCTCCTACGTGCTCGCGCCGTACCAGATGGTCAAAGACCTGCGCACCGAGCACGAGGTGAACAACCCCAACGCGGTGTTCGACGGCGACCTCGACGGGTTCATCGCCGCCGGCATCAAGTGGCGCAAGCAGAAGGTCGAGTAGCCGAGCCGAGTCGGTGACGGATGCCGCGCGCCCGCGGCATCCGCTGGGCGCGCCGGCCGCAGCCTACGACCGCATCGCGAACTTCGCGAGCGCACGCGTGCGCGCCGCCTGCACGAACGCCCGGATGAGGGCGATGCCCTCGGGGTCGAGACGCTCCTCGGGGTGCCACTGCACGCCGAGGCAGAAGGCGCCGTTGGTCGTCTCGATCGCCTCGACGACGCCGTCGGGCGCGCTCGCCGAGACCACGAGCCCGTCGCCGAGGCGGTCGACGCCCTGGTGGTGGTGCGACGAGATCTCGAAGTCGGCCTCGTGCGTGATGCTGCGCAGGAGCGTGTCGGGCAGGATCGACACGGGATGCGACGTGTGCTCGCCGTAGATGGCGCGGTGCGGGGTGAGGTCGATGCGGTCGCCGAGATGCTGCTCGAGCGTGCCGCCGAGTGCGACGTTGAGCACCTGCATGCCGCGGCACGCGCCGAGGATCGGGATGTCCCGCTCGCGCGCGAGCCGCGTGAGGGCGATCTCGAGCTCGTCGCGCACGCGCAGGGGCTTGTCGTTCGTCGGATGCGCCACGCTGCCGTAGAGCTCGGCGTCGAGGTCGCGCCCGCCCGGAAGGAAGAGCCCGTCGACGAGATCGATGAGTCGGTCGGGGTCGTCGACGTGCACGTCGAGGCTCGGGAAGATGATCGGCGCGCCGCCCGCCTCCTGCACCGCCGCGACGTACGTGTGCGAGATCGCGTCGGTGGGGATGTCGACCCAGGCGCCGTAGCTCGCGGCCTTGCGGTCGGCCACGATGCCGATGAGTGGAACCGTCATGCGTTCCTCCAACGGGTGTGCTCCAGCACCCGCTTCCCACGCTACCCCCGACCCAACCTGAGAAACGGGCGAGTCGCAGGTGCGTTCCGCGCCGGGGCTGCTTAGGCTCGATCCGACATGATCCGATTCGACGCCGTCACCAAGACCTACCCGGGACAGTCGAGGCCCGCCCTGGACGACCTCGGGGTGGAGATCCTCCGGGGTGAGTTCGTGTTCCTGGTCGGCGCCTCGGGCTCCGGCAAGTCCAGCTTCCTGCGGCTCATCCTCAAGGAGGAGAAGCCGACCAAGGGCAAGATCCACGTGCTCGGGCAGGACCTCGGCTCGATCTCGAGCCGCAAGGTGCCCTACTTCCGTCGCGACCTCGGCGTCGTGTTCCAGGACTTCCGCCTGCTGCCGAACAAGAACGTGTACGAGAACGTCGCGTTCACCCTGCGGGTCATCGGCAAGTCGCGCGGCTTCATCCAGTCGGCCGTGCCCGAGACCCTCAGGCTCGTGGGCCTCGACGGCAAGGGCAAGCGGATGCCGCATGAGCTCTCGGGCGGCGAGCAGCAGCGCGTCGCGATCGCCCGCGCGATCGTGAACAAGCCCCAGATCCTCCTCGCCGACGAGCCGACGGGCAACCTCGACCCGGTGACGAGCGCGGGCATCATGACGCTCCTGGAGCGCATCAACTCCAGTGGCACCACGGTCGTCATGGCCACGCACGAGGCCGGCATCGTCGACCAGATGCAGCGCCGCGTGATCGAGCTGTCGGCCGGCGAGATCGTGCGCGACGAGCGGGGCGCCGGCTACGGCGCGGCACTCGGCGACGTCGACGCGGCGCTCACGGGCGAGGAGCCCGTCGAGGCGCCGGCCGAGGTCGCCGCCTCACCGGCCGCTCCGGTCTCCGACGAGGAGGCCGTCGCTGCGGTGCTGGCGGGCGCCGCCGCGAAGGCCCGCAAGCCGAAGACGACGACTCCGCGCACCAGGGCGGCGAAGGCGACCGCATCCGTGCCGAAGGCGGCAGCGGCGGCGGCGGCCCGCGCGGCAGCCGATGCGGCCGCGGCCGAGCTGGCCGGCGACACCGACGGCGAGGCCGCGACGGCCGGCGCGCCTGCGGCCGCGGCGAAGCCCGCGCCCGCGAAGCCCGCCGCGGCGAAGAAGCCCGTGAAGAAGGCCGCACCCAAGGTCGACCGCAAGGTCATGGAGGAGAAGCAGCCGCTCTACGTCGAGCCCGAGGAGCGCGACGAGGTGACGGATGCCGCGGCGGCGATCACGGCGGCGGCCACCGCGTCCATCCCGGTCACGCCCGAGGGCGACACCGCAGAGCCCGCGGCCGAGCCCGGCACCGCCGCACCCGCCGCGAAGACGGCCGGCGTGGCATCCGAGCACCTGACCCTCGCCGAGCGCCTCGGGCTTCGCGCCCCCGGCGGACCGCGCGAGGGTGACGACCAGCAGGAAGTGGGACCGACGAAATGAGGTTCGGGCTCGTGCTCGCCGAGGCCGGGAACGGCCTGCGGCGCAACGCGACGATGGTCGTGTCGGTCGTGCTCGTCACGTTCATCTCCCTCACGTTCGTGGGCACCGCCGCGCTCATGCAGCTGCAGATCGCCCAGATGAAGAACTACTGGTACGACCGGGCCCAAGTGGCGGTGTACCTCTGCACCGCGGTGTCGACGGCCGCGGGATGCACCGACGGCGAGGCGACCGAGGAGCAGAAGGCGGCCGTCGAGGCGCAGCTCGACTCCGACACGCTCGATCCGTTCATCGACGAGTTCTACTTCGAGGACCACCAGCAGGCGTACGAGAACTTCCAGACGCAGTTCGAGGGCACCCCGGCGGCCGATTACGTGACGCCCGAGGTGCTCAACGAGACGTTCTGGGTGAACCTCGTCGACCCGTCGCAGGCGGCCGTCATCGCCGAGAGCCTCGCGGGCCTCGCGGGCGTCGAGCAGGTCGTCGACCAGCGCCGCTACCTCGACCAGATCTTCGACGTGCTGAACGCGGCGAGCTACACGGCCATCGCGATCGCGGCGATCATGCTCGTCGCGGCGGCGCTGCTCATCGCGACGACCATCCGCCTCTCGGCGTTCTCACGTCGTCGCGAGCTCGGCATCATGCGACTCGTCGGCGCCTCCAACCGCTTCATCCAGACGCCCTTCGTGCTCGAGGGCGTCTTCGCCGGCCTGCTCGGGTCGCTGCTCGCGGGCGGGGCCGTGATCGCGATCGTGCACTTCTTCGTGCAGGGCTATCTCGCGCAGAGCCTGTCGTTCACGTTCGTCGACCTCACCGACGCCTTCATCGTCGTGCCGATCCTCGTCGCGGTGGGCGTGCTGCTCGCCGCCGTGTCGGCCGGGATCGCGATCACGCGCTACCTGAAGGTGTGAGCGCCGGCAGCGTCGGCCGCGCCATCCGCTAGAGTGAGAGGCTGCCTCGGATGCCCCGGGGCGCTCGAACTCGAACGAAGGAGCACGTCGTGCCCAAGGAACGCGGTCAGAAGGTCGTCGCGACCAACCGCCGGGCGCGCCACGACTACCTCATCGAGGACACGTACGAGGCGGGCATCGTGCTCACCGGCACCGAGGTGAAGTCGCTGCGGGAGGGTCGTGCCTCGCTCGTCGACGGCTACGCCTTCATCGACGACGGCGAGATGTGGCTCGACGCCGTGCACATCCCCGAGTACACCGAGGGCACGTGGAACAACCACGCTCCGCGGCGCAAGCGCAAGCTGCTGCTGCACAAGCAGGAGATCATCAAGATCAGCCACCGCACGAAGGACGGCGGATACACACTCATCCCGTTGTCGATCTACTTCAGCGACGGCCGCGCGAAGGTCGAACTCGCGGTCGCGAAGGGCAAGCGCGAGTACGACAAGCGCCAGGCGCTGCGCGAGCGGCAGGACAAGCGCGAGGCCGACCGCGCCATGGCGAGCCGGCGGAACCTGGGGGAGTAGGCGCGTCGCGCGTCGCGGCCTGGGGCTCGGGTCCCGCGCCTCGCGCCAGGTCTCGAGTTCGCGGATGCCTCCCAGCCGAGGTGTCGGCACGCAGGGGTAGGCTCATCGCGATGGAGACCTCGACCCGCATCCCGGTTCCCGGCACCTACAACTTCCGCGACGTCGGCGGGCTGCCGGCGAAGACCGGCGCGGTGCGCGACGGGGTGCTGTTCCGGTCCGACGGGCTGCACCGCCTCGGCGACGAGGGGCGCGCCGCGCTGCGCGAGCTCGGCATCGGCATCGTCATCGACCTGCGCGACGAGAACGAGGCCGCGGTCATGCCCGACGACCTCGACGGGCTCGACGTCGAGGTGCTGCGACTGCCGGTCTTCGAGGGCTCGGGTGCCTCGCAGGGCCGGGGCGGCATCTCGCTCGACGCGCTCTACGACCGCATCGTCACACAGCACGCGTCCATCGTCGTGAGCGCGCTGCGCGAGATCTCGAGCGCGGGGGAGCGCTCGGTCGTCGTGCACTGCACCGCCGGCAAGGACCGCACGGGCATCGTCGTCGCGCTCGCGCTGCTGGCGGTGGGCGTCGACCGCGACGCCGTCGTCGAGGACTACGCGCGCACCGAGGGCAACCTCGCCGGCGAGTGGTTGGAGGACATGGTCACCATGATCGGCCGCTACGGGGTGCCCGACACCCCCGAGCTGCGGGTGCTCATGGGCGGCAGCCCGCGCGAGGCGCTCGAGGGCGTGATCGACACGGTCGAGCGCGCGCACGGCTCGACGCGCGAGTACCTGCTCGCGTCGGGGCTCACGCTGCACGAGCTGGCCGCGCTCGAGGCGCTCCTCATCGACGGCAGGCGCTGAGGGTTCGAGGGCTGGGTTTCGAGACGCGTCGGGCTTCGCCCGGCGCTCCTCGACAGCGGAGGGTCAGGCCGGCTCGGCGGTGAAGCGGGCGTCGACGGCCGCTTCGATCACCAGCTCCTGCGGCGCGAACTCGGTGGGCGCGGCGCCGCCGACGTCGGCGACGGCGCGCATCATCATGGCCTTCGGCATGGGCGGGCCGGGCTGCACGGCGAGCAGCCCTTGGTCGGCCAGCTCGACGAGCGTCGGCGTGCCGAGCCCGAGCGCCGACGCGTAGACCTGCGCCTTCGTCACGGCGTCGGCGACGGCCGCGCGCTGCGCGGTCTCCTGCACGCGACGGCGCGTGGCCTCGGTGAGGCGCCAGTCGATGCCGCCGATCGTGATCTCGTCGGAGCCGGCCGCCTCGCCGACCCACTCGCCGAGGCGGGAGAGGTCCTTGAAGACGACCTCGACGTCGGCGCTCGCCTGGTGCACGACGGGCAGCTGCCGGCCCTCGTTGTTCCACGGCCGGTACGACCACACCCGCAGTTGGCCGGCCGACCAGGTGTCGAGTGCGCCGGATGCCTCGAGCTCCCGCACCTGGGCGAGGAGGCGCTCGTGCGCCGCGCTGGTTCGGCCGTAGACGTGCTCGCGTGCGGCGCCCGTGCCCCCGACCGAGATCGTGACGGCCCCGAGCTCGGGAGCGATGCGCTCCTCGGCGCGTCCGGTGACGGCGATCGTGGTCGGCATGTGGTCCCCTCTCGACGGCGAGCGGCGGGCGACGTGGTGCGTCCGCGACCGCACGCGGGCGCGGCCGACCTCAGCATACGTGCCGGGGCCGACCGCGCTGCCGAGCCTCAGGCGGGCTGGCGTGCCGGGAGCACGCCTGCGGCGTCGAAGAGCCGGTCGAACACGGCCATCCGATCGAACTGCAGCGCGTACGCGCGAGCCCGCTCGGCCCGCGCGGCGCGCTCCTCGGCGGGCAGTGCGAGCGCCTCGTCGATCGCGGCGGCGATCGCGTCGGGGTCGTCGACCGGCACGATGAACGCGTGGTCGCCGACGGCCTCGCCGATGCCGCCCGTCTCGGTCGTGATCAACGCGCCGCCGCCCGCGAGCATCTGCTCGGCGAGGGCGATGCCGAACGTCTCGACGAACTCGGGGCGCGGCTTGCTCGGCAGCACGTAGGCCGCGCATCCGGCCATGAGGTAGGGCTTCTCGGCGTCGTCGACGTCGTCGAGGAAGACGATCCGGTCGGCGACCGGCGAGGCGGCGGCGAGCCGCTGCAACCACGCGGCATCCGGCCCACGGCCCGCGATCACGAGCTTGAGGCGGGCGTTCGCGGGCGTGCGCTCGAAGCCCGCGATGAGGTCGTCGACGCCCTTCGCCTTCGTGAGGCGCGAGAGGAAGAACACGTAGCCGTCGCGCTCGAGTCCGCGGGCCGCGAGCACGCCGTCGACGAGCGCGGGGTCGAGGTCGAGGTACTGCGACGTGTCGATCGCCGGGTACGAGATGCGGATGCGCTCGCGGCACTGATCGGCGAAGCGGGTGCCGTGGAAGGCGTCGATCTCGGATGCCGCGGCGACGATGAGGTCGCGGGTGTACTCCGAGACGGCCACGCAGTGGTCCTGTGCGAGGTAGCTCGAGAGGATGTGCGCGGCGGCCCCGAACCGGCCCTCCTCGACGCAGGAGCGGACGACGTTCGTGACATCCGACCCCACCGCCTCGGCGATCGTCGTGACGTTGACGGGCAGGCCGGTGCTCCACGCGGCACGCACGGCGTCGGTCACGGCGACCGTGTGCGGGCTCAGGTAGAGCGAGAGGCACACGGTCGGCACGCCGTCGGTGAAGAGCTCGACGAGGCGGCCGGTGATGCCTGCGAGCCAGCGGCCGTCGGGCACCTTGTAGTCGCCGACCGGCTCGGGGCGCTCGACGATGATGCCCTCGCTGTAGGGGAGCATGCGATCGAGCGGCTTCAACGGCAGGCCGGTCGCCTCGAGTCGGTCGATCGGCCAGGTCACGATGCGCACCTCGTCGAAGCCGCGTTCGAGGGCCGCCTCGGCGAGGTTGCGTCCCTCGACGGAGTGGCCGCAGATGACGGGGTCGGCGCGGTTGACGATCACGAGGCGGGTGCGTGGCTTGGTGGTCATGGCTCGTCCTTCCGGATGGGTGGGCGATGGTCTCGTCGGGCGATGGTGTGGCCGGTGGGCGGAGGTTCGGGCGCCGCGAGTCGCGGCATCCGTGCTCAGGGATCGGAGGCCGACGGCGGCCGGCCGTCGCGACCCCAGGCGCTCGGCTCGGGGCCGAGCTCGATGCGCAATCGGCCGCCGCGGTGCACGTCCTCGCCGCGGAGCCACGTGCGGTCGAGCGGGACGCCATTGAACGTGGCGGACTGCACGTACTGCGGCGGACCGCCGCGCTCGGGCTCGACGAACCCCGTGGTCTCGATGCGGAGCTCGCCGTCGCCGAGGCGCAGCTCGGACTCGGCGAACGACGGCGCGTTGACGAGGAACAGGTTCTGCCCCGCGACCGGGAACAGCCCGAGCGACGCCCAGACGTACCACGAGCTCAGGCCTCCCGAGTCGTCGTTGCCGGGCAGCCCGCCGCGGCCGGTGCCGAACTGCTGGTGCACCGCGGCGTGCACGACCTCGGCGGTGCGGTCGGGGCGTCCGGCATAGTGATAGGCCCACGGGGCCTCCATGTCGGGTTCGTTGTTGAGCCCCTCGAACCGGCCGAGCGCGTAGCCGTTCGCGAGCTCCTCGATGCCCGGCCGAACGCCCGGCTGGCGCACCGGCTCGGCGCCGTAGCCGAAGAACGCGTCGAGCATGCGCACGAAGGCGTCGTCGCCGCCGGCGAGGCCGATGCGGTTGCGCATGTCGTGGAGCAGCCGGAACGAGTAGTTGTGGCGGCTGCCCTCGTAGAACGTCGAGTCCTGCAGCAGCCCAGTGGCGTCGTCGAACGCGTTCACCCAGCGCGCGGCGAGGGTGCGGAACTGCTCGACGAGGTCGCGGTCGCCGACGCGTTGGGCGATGCCCGCCGTGCACCAGTAGCCGTAGGCCAGGTCGAGCGTGTGGCTGATCGGATGCGCGACGCCACGCAACAGGAAGTCCTCGCCGTACGTGCGGCGCAGGTCGGTGTGCATGTGCACGAGCGCCCACTCCCAGTCGATCCCGGGCAGCCCGAGGCCGCACAGGTCGGCGAGGAAGGTCTGCGCCAGCGCGCTGCCCTGCCGCGAGAAGCGGTCGCTGCCACGCGCCATCCGGTAGCCGATGGGGAAGTTGCCCTCCTCCTCGCAGATCGTGAGGAGAGCGGTGCCGAGCTCGATGGCTCGCTCGGGCAGCAGCGCCGTGACGAGCGGCAGCTGCGTGCGGTAGATGTCCCACATCGTCGAGAGGTCGTAGACGAACGGCCCGTCGGACGGCCAGAACGGGCTCTCCTCGGGCGCGAGGCACGGCTTGATGAGCGAGTGGTAGAGCGCCGTGGAGAACACCGTCTCGCGTTCGGCCGAGGGCGTGTCGACCGTGATCGCCCTGAGCTGCCGGCGCCACGCCTTGCGCGTGCGGTCGCGACGCTGCGGGAACCGCGCCGGCCCGACTCCGCAGTCGCGCCGGAGGTTCTCGCGTGCCTGCTCCACGCCGCGCAGCGAGAAGCCGATGCGCACCTCGACCGTCTGGCCGGCGTCGCTGGGCCCGGCCCACATGAGTCCGAACGGACGCAGCGTAGTGGGCCGGATGTGGTCGAACGCCAGCCGGGTGCCGCCGGGCATGAGCCGGCGGTCGTACCAGAGCATCTGCCGCCACGATCGCGCGTCGCACTCGACGTACACCGCGAGCGGCGCGCCCTCCACCACGATCTCGCCCTGCGCGACGCCCGGCCCGATCGACTCGAGGTGCGCGCGCAGCGGGATCGTCTCTCCGTGGGGGATCGAGAGCCCGCCGAGCGAGAAGTCGATCACCACGCGCGCGTTGCGGTTGCGCGGGAACGTGTAGCGGTGCACCGCGCTCTTCGGCCCGACCGTGAGCTCGGCCCGGATGCCGGAGTCGAGCGTGGCGGCGTAGTACCCCGGCTCCGCCTCCTCGTCGACCAGGCGCCACGTGCGGCCGAGCACGTCGAGCGGCTCGAGCATGGGCGTCACCCGGAAGTAGTTGTAGTACTTGCGGATCGCCCCCGTGCCCGACTGCTGGAAGTGCGTGAAGCCGGATGCCACGGCGTCGTCGTGGATGGTCGTCGGCACGCCCTCGGTGCTGAGGTCGTAGCGTCCGTAGCCCGTGGGGTAGGCGCCCGAGTACGCGCACGCGGAGACCATCCCGAGCGGATACGTCGCACCCGGATGGGTGTTGCCCACCTGCGGCTTCGGCCACCACCACGTGGCCGCGATGCCGGTGGGCGGCGGCAGGTCGGTGACCTCCGTGCCGATGAACGGATCGACGCGGCCGATCACGCGGCTCCCGAACTTCCCATGCCGGGACGCTACGGGCATCGCGCGGGCCGTGGGTTACGGCCGGATGAACGATTGCCGAGCGCTGTCCGTGCCGTGGAATGACAGGGGTGGTCGGTCCGTTGTATCCTGTAAGGCCGCGGACCGGAGCCTCGAGCTCAGGGAAGCGGGACTTGGAAACTCCACAGCGTGCGACAACGGCCCTCCGAACCGGTTCCGACCGGAGCGGTGCCACATGGGGATGATCGGTTTCGACATCGCCTGTGCGCCCACGAGAAGCGGGCCGAGGATGCAGGGTTATCTCGTGAACGCTCCCTGCGAAACAATAACTGCCAATAAGAAGCAGTCCGACTTCGCCCTCGCTGCCTAAGCGAGGCCGATAGTCCGTCAGTCCGGGTTCGTTCCCGCCCCGGTCACTGGCGTCATCTAGGGAACTCGCTGCGCGTCGTCGCCTGAGCGACGTGCGGGACTCTCCTCAGGCTGGGCCCGTCGACTCAGGTGCCTGTGGCAAGAGTCGGGGCCGAGCAGAACGCCTCACAGGATGCGCCCGGAGAAGGCGTGGAAACTCAGCGATGGACGGGGGTTCGATTCCCCCCATCTCCACCACGGCTGTTGTCGCACGATGTGGACCGGACGGCCGCCCGACAGGGTGGCCGTTCGTCGTCTCGAGCGGCGCGTCGGGACCCCTCGACGCGGCGGGACCCCTGATCGGGGGGTTCGTTCGGGTCGTCTCCCGGTCGCGGGCGGATTCGCGAATCTATAGCCTCATCTTCATGGCGAAGACGCTGGATGATCGTCGGGCGTTGGTCGCCCTGGGAGCCCGCCGACCGTGGTCGCGGTTCGTTGCCGCACTGCTGGTCGTCGGGGCGCTGGTCGTCGCCCAGTTCGTCTCGCCGGCGACATCCGGACCGGCGCCGTCGGCCTCGGCCGCAACGCCGTGCACCGGCGGCTCGCTCACGGTGGTCGCGCACACCGACGACGACCTGCTCTTCCTCAACCCCCACATCCTGCAGGACATCCAGGCCGGCCGTTGCACGCGGGTCGTCTACACCACCGCCGGCGAGGCGGGCGAGGGCGCCGCGTACTGGGGGAGTCTCGAGTCCGGCATCCGCGCGACGTACGCGCAGATGGCCGGCGTCGCGAATCGCTGGACCGCCGCGAACTCCGGCGTCACCGCGGGCGCGATCTCCGTGCACACGCTGACGGCGGCGCCGCACGTCTCCGTGGTGTTCCTGCGGATCCCCGACGGATTCGACGGGAGCGGCAGCGCCCCGTACGGCTACGAGAGCCTCCAGAAGCTGTGGAACGGCGAGATCTCGCTCGTGCACACGGTCGACGACAAGGAGTGGTACACCAAGAACGAGGTCCGGGACATCCTCGTGCAGCTCATGACGAGCTTCGCGCCCAAGACGGTGCGCACCCAGGACTGGTCGACGGACCCGAACAACCTCGACGACCACAGCGACCACTGGGCGACCGCGATGTTCGCACGCCTCGCCAGCGGCCGGTACACCGCTCCGCACACGCTCCTCGCGTACGAGGGATACCCGATCTGGGACTATCCCGCGAACGTGACCGGCCCCGACCTCCAGGGGACGATCGACGCCTTCGTGACGTTCGCGGGGTACGACAAGTTCCTGTGCAGCAACCCGAACGAGGGCTGCCCCGAGTACCCGCACGACGTCTGGCTGGAGCGCCAGTACCTCGTGGCATCCGAACCGACGAAGAACGCCGTGCGCGAGACGGGTGTCATCGTCGCGGCATCCTCGACCAGGTCGACGTCGCAGGCCGCGGACCGCGCATCGGACGGCTACCCGGTCGGTGCGCCGATGGATGCCGCCCGCGAATGGGTCACGAACAACCAGGGCGTCGGCGGCTGGATCCAGTTCACGTTCCCGAAGCCCACGCCGCTCGAGGGCATCACCCTCTACGACCGGCCGAACACCGCCGACCAGATCACGGGCGCGACGCTCCAGTTCTCCGACGGCGGCACGATGCCGGTCGCGGCGCTCCCGAACAACGGTGCGGGGCTCACGGTGACGTTCCCGGTGCGCACGGTCACGTCCGTGCGGTTGAACGTCACGGCCGTCAGCGCCACGACCACGGCGGCCGGCCTCGCGGAGTTCGAGGCCTGGCGCGGACCCGCCGACACGACCGCGCCCGTGGTGACGGCCTCGCCCGGCGGCGGGGAGTACGCCGTCGGGCAGCCGATCACGCTCACCGCCAACGAGCCGGCGACCATCTACTACACGACCGACGGCACCGCGCCGACGACGACCAGCCGGGTGTACAGCGGGCCTGTCACGCTGACCGCCGGGTTCACCCTCAGGTACCTCGCGGTCGACACGGCCGGCAACGTTTCCGCGGCCGGACAGCAGGTCTACCGGGTGCCCGCCGCCGACACCACGGCGCCGATCGTGACGGTCACCCCCGCCGGAGGGCGCTACGAGGTGGGCCGCCAGATCACGATGACGACGAACGAGCCCGCGAAGATCCACTACACCACCGACGGCTCGGCGCCCACGGCGAGCAGCCCCGTCTATTCGGCGCCGCTCACGATCACCGGCTCCTTCACCCTTCGGTACTTCGCGGTCGATCCCGCCGGGAACGCCTCGGCGCCCGCTTCCCAGAGCTACTCGGTGCCGGGCCCGCCGGCGATCGTCCTCCCGAGCAATGGCCAGACGGTCGGTCGCACGACCACCATCCAGCTGCAGGGCGATCCCGGTTCCACGTTCCGGTGCACGCTCGATCCGGCAAGCGGCGGCCAGCAGGCTCCGTGCGCCTCGGGCGACGTCCTGACGTTCGGGACCGAGGGTTCGCACACGCTCCAGGTCGTCGGCGTGGATGCCGCGGGAACGGTGAGTCCGCCGAGCTCGGTGACCTTCACGGTCAGCTTCGCGGCGCCCGCGCCGGTCATCAGCGTTCCGGCCGCCGACGGCTCCACGACGACGGCAGCGCCGAGCTTCGAGTTCTCGGCGCCCGGAACGACGAACGCGACCTTCCGGTGCAAGCTCGACGCCCAGGCGTTCGCGCCGTGCACGTCGCCCCGGGCCTACACCGGCGTGGCCGCTGGCGCGCACACGTTCACGGTCGAGGCGACGAACGCACTGGGGAACACGGGCACGACGGCTCGAACGTTCACCGTGGTGGTGCCCGACACCACGCCGCCCACGATCACGGCGACGCCGATCGGCGGCACCTACGCCAAGGGCCGGTCGATCACGCTCTCCGCCAACGAGTCCGCCCGCATCCACTACACCGTCGACGGGTCGGTCCCGACCACGAGCAGTCCGATCTACAGCGCACCGCTGTCGCTGCAGACGTCGTTCGAG
The DNA here is from genome assembly GCA_965652625.1 of uncultured Agromyces sp. Lineage (GTDB taxonomy): Bacteria > Actinomycetota > Actinomycetes > Actinomycetales > Microbacteriaceae > Agromyces. The sequence continues at coordinate 4,260 of CBFGWW010000024.1, read as the reverse complement.
TTGCGGTACCTCGGCGTCGACACAGCGGGCAACCAGTCCGCGGTGGGTTCGCAGCGGTACACCGTGCAGGTCGTCAAGCCGGCCGGGCCGAGCCACGACTTCGACGGCGACGGCCGAGCCGACGTGATGGCTCGGGACACCGCCGGCAACCTCTGGCTCCACCCGGGCGACGGCGCGGGCGGTTGGCAGCCCGCCCGCCAGATCGGCACCGGCTGGAACGTCATGACGACGATCCTCGTGCCGGGCGACTTCGACGGCGACGGCAAGGTCGACGTGCTCGCCCGCGACACCACCGGTCGACTGCTGCTCTACCCGGGCGACGGGGTCGGCGGGTGGCGCGCGCCGTCGCAGGTCGGCTCGGGCTGGAACATCATGCGCTCGATCGTGGGCCCCGGCGACTTCAACGGGGACGGCAGGGTCGACGTGCTCGCGATCGACCCCGACTACCGGATGATCCTCTACCCGGGCAACGGGTCGGGAGGCTGGCTCTCGCCTGTGCAGGTCGGCTCGGGGTGGGGCATCATGAACGCCGTCGTCGGCGCCGGCGACGTCAACGGTGACCGCGCGGTCGACGTGCTCGCGCGCGGCACCGACGGCACGCTCCACCTGTATCCGGGGAACGGCCAGGGCGGCTGGGGTACGCGCTCCACGATCGGCGGCGGCTGGGGAGCGCTGAACCCGATCATCGGCCCCGGTGACTTCAACGGCGACGGATTCGTCGACGTGCTCGCGCGCACGTCTTCCGGCGGACTCCAGCTGTACCCGGGCAACGGCGCCGGTGGACTCGGGCCCGCGACGACGGTCGGATCGGGGTGGAGCGCGTTCTCCGCGATCATGTGAGCCGTCGGTGGGCACCGGTCTAGCATCGGGTTCATGACCTTCACCGCCGACCCCACCCGCTACGACCGCATGCCCTACCGACGCGTCGGGGCATCCGGACTCAAGCTGCCCGTGCTCTCCCTCGGGCTGTGGCAGAACTTCGGCGACGACCGACCGCTCGACCTGCAGCGCGAGATCGTGCGCCGCGCCTTCGACCTGGGCATCACGCACTTCGACCTCGCGAACAACTACGGGCCGCCGTACGGCTCGGCCGAGGCGAACTTCGGCCGCCTGCTCGCGACCGACCTCGCGCCGTACCGCGACGAGCTGGTGGTCTCGACCAAGGCGGGTTGGGATATGTGGCCGGGGCCGTACGGCGTCGGCGGCAGCCGGAAGTACGTCATCGCCTCGCTGGATGCCTCGCTGCGCCGCCTCGGGCTCGACTACGTCGACCTCTTCTACCACCACCGGCCCGACCCCGAGACCCCGATCGAGGAGACCGCGGGCGCGCTGGCATCGATCGTCGAGCAGGGCAAGGCGCTCTACGTCGGCGTGTCCTCGTACTCGGCCGAGGACACGCGTCGCATGCGCGACCTGCTCGCGGAGCGCGGCGTGCCCCTGACCATCCACCAGCCGTCGTACTCGATGCTCAACCGCTGGATCGAGACCGATGGCCTCGTGGATGCCGCGGGCGACCACGGCTTCGGGATCATCGGGTTCACCGCGCTCGCGCAGGGCCTCCTCTCGGGCAAGTACCACGAGGGCGTGCCCGAGGGGTCGCGTGCGTCGACCGACGGCTCGCTCGACTCGGAGGTCATCACCGAGGAGCTCGTGGAGCGACTCGGGGGCCTCACGCGGATCGCCGAGCGTCGCGGCCAGTCCCTGCCGCAGCTCGCACTCGCGTGGGCGCTCCGCGACGAGCGCGTCACGAGCCTCGTGCTCGGCGTGAGCCGGGTCGAGCAGCTCGACCAGAACGTCGCGGCGGGCGACCGCCTCGACTTCTCGGACGAGGAGCTCGCCGAGATCGATGCCATCGCGGGCACGACGGAGGGCGTCGACCTCTGGGCGGAGGCCCGCGAGGGCGGCCCCCTGCCGGTGCTGCGCCCCTGACGAGGGTCGTTCCGCGCGCCCTGCCCCGTGAGCGAGGGACGATCCGAGGCGCCGATCAATGCGTGTCGATGGACATATGGCGAGCGCTGTGCATAAGCTGTAAACGCAGCGACGGAGTCGCGTTTCGCACGATGGAGTACGGAGGAGACCCATGTTCGCCAATCTCAACGGGTGGCACGCCCTGATCGTCGTGGTCGTGATCCTGCTGCTGTTCGGAGCCCCGAAGATCCCCGCGCTGGCGCGGAGCCTGGGGCAATCCATGCGCATCCTCAAGACCGAGATCCGCGACGAGGGCGAGAAGCCCGCGAGCTCGCAGACGTCGACGGCCCAGCCGGCCGTACGGGACGCCGACGCGGCCGCCTGAGCCATCCTCATCGCCCCTCCCGGACGCCGGTTTCGGCCTCCGGGAGTCCGGCATGCCCGAGTGTGGGATGCCGTGTCCTCACTTATGACGACACCGGATCAAAAGTCAAAACCGGAGACTCGTCTTTTGCTTGACCGACTCTTGAGAAATGCCGTAGTGTCCGAAAAAGCGTGATCCGTTCGGTTCGCGCGGGGCGCTCGACCGGTGGGAACCAGGCCGGCGTCAGGCACTCGGGGCCCGCTGGGCCACGGCTGCATTCCCCCAACACATCAGTGCAAAGGAGCATCATGAGCGATCTGATCGATCGATCCGACGATCCGCAGCTGGGGCGCAGCCTCGGCCTGTCCCGGCGCCAGCTGCTCGCGGCGACGACGGGCATGGCCGCGGCGGCCGCCCTCGGCGCGGCGGCGATCGGCGGGAGCCCCGCCCAGGCCCTCGCCCAGGCGGCCGGTGCCGCCAAGGCCGCCCCCGGCGGCAATGGCGTCCTCATCCCGCCGGGCAAGCGCGGCATCATCCTCTACACGGTCCGCGACGCGATCAGCCGCGACCCGAACACGACGGAACTGGCCTCCGGCTTCAAGGAGGTCCTCCAGGAGCTGTCGCGCATCGGGTACAAGCAGATCGAGTTCGCGGGCTACACCCAGCACGCCAACGCCGAGGGCGGCGCGAACCTGAACACCGTGCAGGGCGCGCAGCTGCTGCGCTCGTGGCTCGACGACAACGGGCTCGAGGCCGAGGGCAACCACGGCACGATCCCGTCGACCATCACGGACGCCACGCTCGCGCAGTTCGACACCGCGTGCGAGATCGCGAACATCCTCGGTTTCGGCCACATCGGCACCGGCAACGACCCGACCAGCAGCGGCTACCTCGCCGACTGGCAGGCCGCGGCCGAGCGCTGGAACATCCTCGGCGAGCGTGCGGCGTCGCACGGGCTGAAGCTGTACACGCACAACCACGACGCGGCGTACAGCTTCCTGCTCGACAGCGGACCGGCTGACGCGGCCGGGCGTCCGACCCGGTCGAGCGGCATCCGCCGTCTCGAGTGGTTCCTCCAGAACACGGACCCCAACTACGTGTACCTGGAGATGGACATCTACTGGGCCCACGTGGCGCAGCACCGGTTCCAGACGTACACCGCTCCCGACGGCGGCGCGGCGACGAACGTGTTCGACCCGGCGGGCCTCGTGGCCGCGCAGACGACGCGCTTCCCGCTGTTCCACGCCAAGGACGGTGCGTCGCGTCCCGACCTCGCCGCCGGCTACACCATCGTGCCGTTCGGCCAGGGCAACATCGACTTCACGACCTTCTTCCAGCGGATCGGGGCGAAGGGCTACCACAACTCGATGTACGAGCAGGACAACGCGTCGACGGTGCCGGCGCCCGCGAGCCCGGCGCTGTCGCTGCAGAACGCGGGCTCGTCGTACGCCCACATGGCGTCGCTGCGCGGCTGATCCGGCGCACGCCGACCGCGCGACGCGACGCGCGACACCCCGGGGCCGGACCGTAACCCCGGCCCCGGGGCATCCGCACCACCACACCCCTCTACCAAGGAGACATCCATGTCCACACCCCGGTTCCGCCTGGGCGCGCTCGCGCTCAGCGGACTGCTGGCGGTGACGGCGCTCGCCATGAGCCCCGCCGCCGCCTTCGCCCATGACGGCGAGGATCACGGCGACGAGATCGCCGCCACCACCTGGGCCAACTACGAGAAGGTCACGCTGTCGAAGGACGTCGGCGAGCCCATCGACATGGCGGTCCTGCCCGACTCGCGCGTGCTGCACACGACGCGTGGCGGCCAGGTGCGCCTGACCGATCCCGCCCAGGGCACCACGACCGTCGTCAACACCGTCGACGTCTACGCCAACTCGGAGGACGGCCTCCAGACGATCACCCTCGACCCCGACTTCGAGGAGAACGGCTGGGTCTACCTCTACTACGCGCCGCGCACCATGACGGCGCCGTAT
>CBFGWW010000023.1:0-22462 GCA_965652625.1 uncultured Agromyces sp. | reverse complement strand
ACCACGCCGAACGTGAGCGGCATGAGCTTCGCGAGGTCGACGGGACCGGGATCGGGCCGGCGGAAGACCTTCGCGAACCCGCGCCGGATCGCCTCCCAGAGGGCGCCCGCGATGTGGCCGCCGTCGAGCGGGAGCAGCGGGATGAGGTTGAAGACGAACAGCGCGATGTTCAGCGACGCGAGGATGCCGATGAGGCCTGCTGCCTTCGACGCGAGCGGGATCTCGTCGAGGCTCGCGATCTCGCCCGCCACGCGGCCGACGCCGACCACCGAGATCGGGCCGTTCGGGTCGCGCTCCTCGGTGCCGAACGCGGCGTTCCACACGTCGACCATGCGCTGCGGCAGGTTGACGATGATCCCCGCGACGCCCGTGATCTGCTCGCCCACCGCGGGCAGCACGGCCGTGACGGGCTGCTGCACCGTCTCGCTGGCCGGGCTGATGCCGACGAAACCCGCCTGCACGGTGACCGGCTCGCCCGAGGCATCCGTCACGACCTGCCCGTTCGCATCGGTGGCGTACCGCTCGCTGAGCATCGGCGTGACCTCGAGGGTCACCTGCTCGCCGTCGCGCACCACGACGAGCTCGATCGGCTCGTCGGGGTGGTCGCGGATGATCGTGGTCGACTCGTTCCACGACGTGATCGGCTGCCCGTCGACCGACACGATGCGGTCGCCCGGCTCGATGCCCGCGGCGGCGCCGGGGGCGGCCGGGTCTCCGGGCTCGCAGGTCTGCCGTTCGCTCGTCGCGGGCAGCGCGCACGCCGACACCGAGCCGACGGTGGTCGAGGGCTGCGTGACGCCGAAGCCCATGAGGAGCACGGCGAACAGCGCGACTGCGAGGACGAGGTTCATGAACGGGCCGCCGAACATGACGATGATGCGCTTCCACACCGGCAACCGGTAGAACGCGCGCTCCTCGTCGCCGGGCGTGATCGACTCCATGCTGGAGTCGCGCGCGTCCTGCACGAGGCCCCGGAAGAAGCCGGTGGAGTCCTCCTGCACCCGCTGGCCCTTTGCCGGCGGGAACATGCCGATCATCGAGATGTAGCCGCCGAGCGGGATGGCCTTCACGCCGTACTCGGTCTCGCGAGTACGTCGCGACCAGATGGTCGGTCCGAAGCCGATCATGTACTGCGTCACCTTGACGCCGAACAGCTTGGCGGGCACGAGGTGCCCGATCTCGTGCAGGCCGATGGAGACGGCGAGGCCGATCACGATGATGACGACGCCGATCACGAAGGCGAGCACGGAATCCACCCGACGAGCGTACTGCGGGCGCCTTCACGTCCGCTGGCGGTCGGCTGTGAGGAGCCGATCAGCGGCCTGAGCGCGCGATGCGCTCGCCCGCCGCCCGCCGTGCCGCTCGCTCCGCCTCCGCGAGCGACGCGACCGTGAGCTCGCCCGCGCTCGCCTCGTGGGCCTCGACGACGGCGCGCACGGTGTCGACGATGTCGAGGAAGCCGATCCGGCCCGCGTGGAAGGCCGCCACGGCCTCCTCGTTCGCGGCGTTGAAGACCGCCGGGTACTCGCCGCCCGCGCGTCCGACCTGCTTGGCGAGCGCGACCGCCGGGAATGCTCCGGCATCGAGCGGCTCGAACGTCCAGCTGGTCGCCTGCGTCCAGTCGAGCGGGCGCCCGGCTGCGGCGACCCGGTTCGGCCAGTCGAGCCCGAGCGAGATCGGCAGCCGCATGTCGGGCGGCGACGCCTGCGCGATCGTCGAGCCGTCGACGAACTCGACCATCGAGTGCACGATCGACTGCGGGTGCACGACGACGTCGATGCGGTCGTACCCCACGTCGAAGAGCAGGTGCGCCTCGATGACCTCGAGGCCCTTGTTCACGAGCGTCGCCGAGTTCGTCGTGACGACGAGCCCCATGTCCCACGTCGGGTGCGCGAGCGCGTCGGCCGGCGTGACGTCGACGAGCTCCTCGCGCGTGCGGCCGCGGAACGGCCCGCCCGACGCGGTCAGCACGAGCCGGCGCACCTCGTCGTCGGTGCCCGACCGGAGCGCCTGCGCGATCGCGGAGTGCTCGGAGTCGACGGGCACGATCTGGCCGGGGGCTGCCAGGCGCGTCACGAGGTCGCCGCCGACGATGAGCGACTCCTTGTTGGCGAGGGCGAGGGTCGCGCCGCGCTCGAGCGCCGCGAGGGTCGGCCCGAGGCCCACGGAGCCCGTGATGCCGTTGAGCACGACGTCGGCGTCGACGTCGCGCACGAGCTGCACCGCCTCGTCGATGCCCACGGCGGTCTGCTCGACCCCGAACTCGGCGGCCTGCTGCTCGAGCAGCGCGCGGTTCGAGCCGACCGCGAGGCCGACGACCTCGAATCGCCGCGGGTTGGCGCGGATGACGTCGAGCGCCTGCGTGCCGATCGAACCGGATGAGCCGAGGATGATGACGCTGCGCACGCTCCCACCCTACGGCGGGTCGTGTCCGCCGCGCGGGCCGCCGAGGTGCCGAGGTGCCCCGCCCCGATGCGCGCTCAGCCGATGACGGCGACGGATGCCGCGCGGTTGCCCGGAACCGGCACGTCGTGGAAGCGCACCTGCCGCCAGACCGACCCGAACTCGGGCACGCTCCGCAGGATGCGCCCGGTCCCGCCGTCGTCGCCCGGGATCGACAGCTCGAGCCGGGACGGCTCGATGAAGTCGGTGTGGCCGACGGCGCGCAGGAGCGCCGTCTTGCGCGCCCAGAGCGTCGCCCGCACGAGGGCGCGCCGGGCGGGGTCGAGGTCGGCGAGCGCGGCCCGCTCGCTCGCGTGGAACGCCGCCTCGTCGATCACGTCGCCCGTGTCGAGCGTCGCCGTCTCCATGCCGACCCCGAGCGGATGCCGCGTCGCCACGGCCGCGACGGTCGCGTCGCCCGACACCGCGATGTCGGCGAACCACGATGCGCCAGAGGCCGTGAGCGGGTACGGGATGCCGATGCGTCCGTGCCGCGCGCCGCAGACGCCGCACGCGTGCACGAGCTCGACGTCGTCGGCCGGCACGCCGGAGACCTCGGCGATGAGGCCGCGAAGCACCGCGTCGGCCGCGGGCTGGCGGCGGGCGCCGCCGAGCACGAGCACGCGCGCGCCCGCCTCCTCGAGCTCGATGAGCTCGCCGTCGCCCGAGATGTCCATGCCACCATCCTCGCGCATGACGGGCGGATCGCGGGCCTCATCGGCCGCTCCTCCGGCGCCGGCGCCCACGGTCGGTCGGGGCGTCCATATGCCCGACCCGGCATGCCGACCGGCCTATCGTCGGAAGGTGACCGAGATCGCGGCCGTCGCCGTCCCTCACTCCCCCGTGCGCCAGGGTCCGCTGTACCGGATCGTCCGCGGCCTCCTCCGGCCCCTGGTGCGCCTCGTCTACCGGCCCACGATCACGGGCGCCGAACACGTGCCGAAGCACGGCCCCGTCATCCTCGCGAGCAACCACCTGTCGTTCGTCGACAGCATCGTCATCCCGCTCGCGTCGCCGCGCCCGGTGCAGTTCCTCGCCAAGTCGCACTACTTCACCGGAACCGGCTTCGCGGGCTGGGTCTCGCGCACGTTCTTCTCGGCCATCGGGGCGGTCCCGGTCGAGCGCGGTGCCGGCGCGCAGGCGCAGGAGGCGCTCGAGCAGGGCCGGCGCATCCTCGAGTCGAACGCCGCGTTCGCGCTCTACCCCGAGGGCACGCGCTCGCTCGACGGCCGCCTCTACCGCGGCCGCACCGGCGTCGCGTGGCTGGCGCTCGAGACCGGCGCCACGGTCGTGCCGGTCGGGCTCACCGGCACCCAGGAGATCCAGCCGGTCGGCGCCAAGCTCCCGCGGATCCGGCCCGTCACCGTGCGCTTCGGCGCCCCCCTCGACCTGAGCGGCCACGGCTCGGCGTCGTCGGGTCGCGCCCGGCGGGCCGCGACCGACGACATCATGGCGGCGATCCACGAGCTCACGGGGCAGGAGCTCGCCGGGCGCTACAACGAGGTCCCGCCGTCGGGCGCCCTCGCCAAGCTCGCCGACCGCGTCGCGCCGCGCGAGCGCGTCTGACGCGATTCCCAGCGGAGACCGGGCGCAGCCCGGTATCGTCGGCACGATGAGCCTCGCCGACGTCGCAGCCCGCCTCGCCGCGGCCGCCCTCGTCGTCGTCGCCTTCGCGGCCTGCACGGGCCCCGCCGACGGCGGCGCGCCGACCGCCGAGCTGTCCACCCGGGCGACCCTGCCCGAGCCGCCGGCGACCGAGTTCGACCCCGGCTTCATCGTCAGCGACGACTCGTTCTACGACAGCGACGCCATGACCGAGGACGAGATCCAGGCCTTCCTCGAGAAGGTCCCGTGCCGCCCCGACGCGGGCGTCGAGTGCCTCGCCGACTACACCCAGTCGACGACGACGCAGCCGGCGGTCGGCGGCTCGCACTGCGCGGAGTACCGCGGCGGCATCCGCGAGCGCGCGAGCCGCATCATCGCGAAGGCCGCGGAGGCCTGCGGCATCAGCCCGCGCACGCTGCTCGTGCTGCTGCAGAAGGAGCAGTCGCTGCTCACGCGCCCGGGCGTCTACGGCTACGAGCGTGCGACCGGCTACGGATGCCCCGACACGGCCGACTGCGAGCAGCAGTACTTCGGCTTCTTCAACCAGGTGTACAACGCGGCCTGGCAGTTCCGTCAGTACACCGAGGAGCCCGACCGGCAGTACCGGATCGGCACGGTGAACGTCGGCTACCACCCCGACGCCGCGTGCGGCGCGTCGCCCGTCGACATCCGCAACCAGGCCACCGCGAACCTCTACAACTACACGCCCTACCAGCCGAGCGAGGCGACCCTCGCGGACCCCGACCGGGGCGACGCGTGCTCGGCGTTCGGCAACCTCAACTTCTGGCGCATCTGGCATCGCTGGTTCGGCGACCCCGAGTCCGAGCGGCTCCCGGCGTTCTTCCCGCCGTGCTCGCGGCTCGTCGGCGGCCACCCGTGCCCGCCGGCGGAGCCGCAGCTGCCCTCGCCGCCGCTGAGCTGAACGCGGCGCGGGCGGTTCAGCTCGCGACGACCACCGTCGGCTCGTGGCGCACGGGGAAGGCGACGGATGCCGCGATGAAGCACTTCTCGCTCGCCTCCTCGTGGATGCGCTGCGCGGTCGCGACCATGGACTCGTCGGCGACCACGACCCGCGGTCGCAGCACGACGTCGCTGAACGCGCCGCCGCCGCGTCCGTCCTCGAGCATGGTGCCCGTCGCGGCATCCGTGTAGCCGCGCACCACGACGCCGTGGCGGGTCGCGACGTGCAGGTACGACAGCATGTGGCACTGGCTCAGCGCGGCGATCAGCAGCTCCTCGGGGTTCCAGCGCTCGCGATCGCCGTGGAAGACGCGATCGCTCGAGCCCGCGAGGTCGTGCAGCTTGCCCTCCGCGCGCACCACGTGCTGCCGCCCGTACGCGCGATAGTTCGACGTGCCCTCGCCGCGATCGCCCTGCCACTCGACCTCGACCGCGTAGTGGTGCTCGCCGAACATCCGGGCCTCCCTCGTGTGCGAGCCCGTCGGGGAGCGGGTCGCGACTCCGATTCTGCACCCTCGGGGCCTCGGGGGGCCACGCGCGACGGCGATAGGGTGGGAGGCACCATGACTGACACCAACATCCCCGCAGAGACCGCGACCGCGCCGGTGTACTCCGTGCCGCAGGAGCGTCGGATCGTGACCGCCATCCCCGGCCCGAAGTCCGAGGAGCTGCACGCCCGACGCACGAAGGTCGTCTCGGCCGGCGTGTCGTCGGCACTGCCGGTGTACATCGAGCGCGCCAACGGTGCGATCCTCGTCGATGTCGACGGCAACCGGTTCATCGACTTCGGGGCCGGCATCGGGGTGACCACCGTCGGCCACACCGAGGAGCGCGTCGTGGCCGCGGCCGCGAGCCAGCTGCAGGACGTCATCCACACGCTGTTCACCATCACGCCCTACGAGGAGTACGTGCGCGTCGCCGAGCTCCTCGCGAAGCACACGCCGGGCGGCTGGGAGAAGCGCAGCGTGCTCGTGAACTCGGGCGCCGAGGCGGTGGAGAACGGCGTGAAGATCGCTCGCAAGTTCACGGGCCGCCGCGCCGTCGCAGTGCTCGACCACGCCTACCACGGCCGCACCAACCTCACGATGGCCATGAACTACAAGGCGAGCCCGTACGCCACCGGGTTCGGCCCCTTCGCGGGCGACGTGTACCACGCGCCCAGCTCCTACCCCTACCGCGACGGGCTCTCGGGCCAGGATGCCGCGGCGCGCACGATCGCGTACCTCGAGAAGGTCGTGGGCGCCAGCGACCTCGCCTGCCTCGTGGTCGAGCCCATCCAGGGCGAGGGCGGCTTCATGGTGCCCGCCCAGGGCTACCTGCCGATCCTGCAGCAGTGGTGCACCGAGCACGGCGTCGTCATGATCGCCGACGAGATCCAGAGCGGCATGGCCCGCACCGGTCGCTACTACGCGAGCGAGCACTTCGAGTGGAAGCCCGATCTCGTGCTCTCGGCCAAGGGCATCGCGGGCGGACTCCCGCTCGCCGCGGTGACCGGCCGTGCCGAGATCATGGACGCGTCGCAGCCCGGCGGTCTCGGCGGCACGTTCGGCGGCAACCCCGTCGCGTGCGCCGCGGCGATCGCGGTGTTCGAGTCGATCGAGGAGAACCACCTGCTCGCCGAGGCCGAGCGCATCGAGCAGACGCTGCGCACCGGCCTCGAGCGCCTCAAGCAGCGCTACGACATCATCGGCGACATCCGCGGCCGCGGCGCCATGATCGCGATCGAGCTCGTGCAGCCCGGCACCGGCGACACGACCAAGGTGCCGAACGCCGAGGCCGTCTCGCGGCTCGTCGCGTTCGCGGCTCAGCACGGCGTGCTGTTCCTCAGCGCGGGCACCTGGGGCAACGTGCTCCGGTTCCTGCCGAGCCTCGCGGTCACCGACGCCCTGCTCGAAGACGGACTCCGCGTGCTCGACGACGGCTTCGCGTCGCTCGGGTGACCCGGTGACCGGCACCTTCTCCGTCGACGACGCCCTCGAACTCGCCGTGGTCGAGCGAAGCGGTTTCATCGAGTCCCGTCACGCCGGCTCCGCCGTCGTGCTCTCCCCCGAGGGCGAGGTGCTGCGCGATCTCGGTGACACGCGCACGCCGATCTTCCCCCGGTCCAGCCTGAAGCCGTTCCAGGCGGTCGCCGTCATGACGTCGGGCGTCACGTTGCGCGGCGAGGACGCCGCGATCGCGACGGCGAGCCACTCCGGCACCGCCGCGCACGTCGCGCTCGTGCGGGGACTCCTCGCCCGCGCGTCCCTGCCCGTGTCGGCGCTCGGCTGCCCGCCGGCGACGCCGACCGACCAGGCGGCGCGCGACGAGCTCATCCGCAGCGGCGGTCCCCGCGAGCGGGTCTACATGAACTGCTCGGGCAAGCACGCGGCCATGCTGCTCGCGTGCGCCGCGAACGAGTGGCCGCTCGACGGCTACCTCGACCCCGAGCACCCGCTGCAGAAGCGCATCCTCGACGTGCTCGAGCGCTTCACCGGCGAACGGCCGGCCGCCACGGGCGTCGACGGCTGCGGCGCGCCGGTGCACGCGATCAGCCTGCACGCGCTCGCGCGCGGCATCCAGAAGATCACGACGGCCTCTCCGTCGTCGCCGTTCGCGCTCTACCGCGAGGCGGCGGCGCTCACCGAGGCGTCGCGCGAGCACGCGTGGGCCGTGGGCGGTCCCGGCCAGCCCGACTCCGTCGCGATGGAGCGCCTGGGCGTGTTCGCGAAGATCGGGGCCGAGGGCGTCATGGTCATGACCGCGCCCGACGGCACGACGACCGCGCTGAAGGTACTCGACGGCTCGTCGCGCGCGTCGACGATCATCGCGCTCCGACTGCTCGCTGCGGCCGGGGCCGTCGACGACGATGCGGTCGACGCCGTGCAGGCCGAGCTCGACCTGTGGGTCATGGGCGGCGAGCGACGCGTCGGGCGCATCCGAGCGACCGTCTGACGCGACGACGGTCGGCGCAGACGAGCGGCTGGCGCAGACGAGCGGCTGGCGCAGACGACCGGCTGGCGCAGACGACCGGCTGGCGCAGACGACCGGATGCCGCCGGCATCCGTCGTCTCAGAGCTTCGCCAGGCGCCGCACCCTCGCGGCGCGGGACACCTGCGCCGCGATCACGATCACGAGCGCGATGATGAACACCGCCGACGCGATGACGTTCGCCTCGGCGGGGATGCCGCGCGACGCCGAGATGTAGATGTACTTCGGGAACGTCGACACCGAGCCGGAGTTGAAGTTCGTGATGATGAAGTCGTCGAAGCTCAGCGCGAACGACAGCAGGGCGGCCGCGAGGATGCCGGGCAGCAGGAGCGGGAACGTCACCCGCCAGAACACCTGGGATGGTGATCCGTAGAGGTCGCGGCCCGCCTCCTCGAGTGCCGGGTCGAGGCTCGCGACGCGCGCCTTGACCGTCACCACGACGAAGCTGATGCAGAACATCGTGTGCGCGAGGATGATCGTCAGCATGTCCTTCGGGACGCCCACCGCGAGGAACTGCGCGGCGAGGCCCGCACCGAGCACGACCTCGGGGGTCGCCATCGGCAGGAACAGCAGCAGGCTGATCGACGAGCGCGCGCGGAACCGGTAGCGCACGAGCGCGATGGCGATCATCGTGCCGAGCGTGGTCGCGATCACCGTCGCCACGAGGCCGATGACGATGCTGTTGCCGAACGCCTGGCAGACCGCGCCGCCCTCGACGTTGCAGACGTTCAGCCACTTGTCGAGCGTGAATCCGCGCCACGCGATGTTCGACTTGATCGAGTCGTTGAACGAGAACACGAACGTGTAGACGATCGGGATCAGGAGGAACACGAACGCGATGATCGTGTACGCCGGGAGGAGCCAGTCGCCGAGGCCGAGCCGACGCGGCCGTGCGGGGCCGGCCGGACGACGGTTGTCGAGCTCCTCGTTCTCCTGGAATCCGCCGAGCACCGCGGCGGCCTGGACTTCGCCGCTCACAGCAGGTCCTCCGTTCCCGAGCGCCTCACGTAGATGCCGACGAGCACGAGGATCGCGGCCATGAGGATGATCGACAGCGCGGCGGCCGCCGGGTAGTTGAGCAGCACGAGGAAGTTCGCCTCGATCACGTTGCCCATCATCTGGGTGTCGGGCCCGCCGAGGAAGTCGCGGCTCGCGTTCACGTAGTCGCCCGCGGCGGGGATGAACGTGAGGAGCGTGCCGGCCACGATGCCCGGCATCGAGAGCGGGATCGTGATCTTGCGGAACACCGTGAACGGGTTCGCGTAGAGGTCGGATCCCGCCTCGAGGTAGCGCAGGTCGAGCCGCTCGAGCGTCGTGTAGAGCGGGAGCGTCATGAACGGGATGAAGTTGTAGGTGAGGCCGAAGATCACCGCGAACGGCGTGCCCGTGAAGTGCGCGTCGGGTGCGAGCAGCGACAGGGCCTTCAACGACGTGATGATGAACGACTCGTCGGACAGCAGCTGCTTCCACGCGAGCGTGCGGAGCAGGAAGCTGATGAAGAACGGGGCGATCACGAGCACGAGCATCAGGCTCTGCAGCAGTGGCCAACGCCGCGCCTTCACGCCGATGAAGTACGCCAGCGGGTAGCTGAACAGCAGCGCGAGCACGGTCGCCACGAGGGCGTAGCCGAATGAGCGGAGGATGTGCGGCCAGTACAGCTGCACCACATCGACGTAGTTCTGCCAGTTGAACGCGTAGTCGTACTGGCCGATGTCGCCGAACTCGCTCGGCACCTGCAGCGACGTGAGGGTGAGCGAGATGAGCGGGGTGAGGAAGAACAGGACGAGGTAGAGGATGCCGGGCAGGAGCAGGAAGAGCGCGATGCGGCTCTTGCGCTTGGGTGCCTGTGGCTGTGCCTCCGCCGTCGCGAACGCTGCGAAGGCCATCGTCAGTGCTCCTCGAGCTCCGAGACGAGCGCCTCGCGTCGCTGCACGGCGATGGAGGTGGTCGAGTCGTCGGCGGGGAAGCGCCCGGACTCGGCGGGCTCGTCGGCGAGTCCGAAGCCGTGCGTCACGTCCCAGCTCAGCCACACCTCGGTGCCGAGCCCGGCGACCGGTGCGAAGCCGATGTTCTGCGCGAACACGAGCAGCGTGCCGAGCGCGCCGAGGTCGACGAGGTACTGGGTGCTCACGCCCGAGAACGAGACGTCGATGACGCGGCCAGGTCCGAGGAGGTTGCGACCCGCGGTCTCGGTGGGCGCCTCGGTGTGGAGCACGACCTTCTCGGGCCGCACGCCGACCGTGACCTCGCCCTGGTGCCTCTGCGCCCGCGCGGCCGGCACGACGATGCGCGTGCCCGCCGCGTCGACCGTGATCGCGTCGGCGGTGGTTCCGACGACCTCGCCGGTGAAGAGGTTGGACTGGCCGAGGAAGTTCGCGACGAACGCGGTGTGGGGCAGGTCGTACAGCTCCTCGGGTGCGCCCATCTGCTCGATGGCGCCCTTGTTCATGACCGCCACGGTGTCGGCCATGGTCATGGCCTCCTCCTGGTCGTGCGTCACGTGGAGGAAGGTGAGGCCGACCTCCTCCTGGATCGTCTTCAGCTCGAGCTGCATCTGGCGGCGGAGCTTCAGGTCGAGCGCACCGAGCGGCTCGTCGAGGAGGAGGAGCGCGGGTCGGTTCACGATCGCGCGGGCGAGGGCCACGCGCTGCTGCTGCCCGCCCGAGAGCTGCTGCGGGCGACGCTGCGCGAGGTGGTCGAGCTCGACGAGCTTGAGCGCCTCGTGCGCCTTGCCCATCGGGTCGCCCATGCGGCGGCGCTTCAGCCCGAACGCGACGTTCTCGATGATCGTCATGTGCGGGAAGAGCGCGTAGCTCTGGAACACCGTGTTGACCGGTCGCTCATGCGCCTTCGTGTCGGTGACGTCCTTGCCGCCGATGAGGATGCGTCCGCGGGTCGGCTCCTCGAGTCCCGCGACGAGCCGGAGCGTGGTGGTCTTGCCGCAGCCCGACGGGCCGAGGAGGGCGAAGAACGAGCCGGCCGGGATCAGCAGGTCGAGCTCCTCGATGGCCGTGAAGCCGGGGAACCGCTTCTGGATGCCGACGAGCTCGAGGTCGGCGCCTCGCTCGGCGAATTCGCGTACTGCCATGACGTCTCCCGCTCGTCTCAGGAACCGAGCAGGATGCTCTGGAACGCCGCCTGGTACTTCTGCTCCTCCGCCGGGGTGAGCGTGCGGAAGATGTGCGCCTGCGACAGCGTGTCCTCGTCGGGGAAGATCAGCTGGTTCTCGGCGAGCGCGGGGTCGATCGCGATCGCCGCCTCCTTCGCGCCGACGACGGGGGTGATGTAGTTCACCCACGCGGCGACCTCTGCGGCGACCTCGGGCTCGTAGTAGTAGTTGATGAGGGTCTCGGCGTTGGTCTTGCGCGGCGAGCCGATCGGCACCAGGAAGTTGTCGTTCCAGAGCGTCGCGCCCGCGGTCGGGATCGCGAACTCCCACTTGTCGCCGGCCTCGGCGTTGATGACCGTGATGTCGCCCGACCAGCAGATGGCGGCGAGCGTGTCCTCGTTCTTCAGGTCCTCGAGGTACGAGTTGCCCTTGATGTTGCGGACCTGGCCGGATTCGACCTGCTCGCGGAGCAGCTCGTTCGCCGCTTCGAACTCGGCGTCGCCCCAGTCGCCCGAGATGTCGACGCCGTTCTGCAGCATGAGCAGGCCGATCGTGTCGCGCATCTCGGAGAGTACGCCGACGCGGCCCTTGAGCTCGGCGTTCCAGAGGTCCTCGACCGACTCGAGGCCGCCCGGGATCGCCTCCTTGTTCCAGCAGATGCCCGCGAAGCCGCCCTGCCACGGCACCGAGAACTTTCGGCCCGGGTCGAAGTCGGGGTCCTGCAGCGCGGGCGTGAGGTTGGCGAGGTTCGGGATGTTGGCGTGGTCGAGCTCCTGCGTGTAGCCGAAGCGGATCCAGCGGCCGACCATCCAGTCGGTGAGGCAGACGGTGTCGGCGCCGATGTCCTGGCCGAGGGCCAGCTGGTCCTTCACCTTGCCGTAGTACGTGTTGTTGTCGTCGACGGCGACCTCGTAGTTGACCTCGATGCCCGTCTGCTCGGTGAACGCCACGAGGGTCGGGTAGTTCCCGTCGTCGTCCTCGTCGATGTAGGCCGCCCAGTTCGCCCAGTTCAGCGTCTTGTCGGTCTCCGACTCGTCGGCGGCCGCCGAGGGCTTCGCCGCGCCGCCGCCCGTGTTCGCACAGGCGGCGAGCGCGAGGGCGGAGACACCGGCTCCGGCACCGGCGAGGAGCGTGCGACGGTTGAGCTGCGCCCGTCGCGCCTGGGCGATCAGGGAGCGGATCATCGGATCCTGGGGAACGGGCCGAGCGGTCACGAGGGAACTCCATTCGGAATCGGGCGCGTGCTGGGGGGTGGGTCGATACTGACACACTGGGGCGCGAGATTCACGGAATAATGTCCGAATCGTTAATTTCTGCGAACATCGTGTGCGGATTCAGTGCCGTTCGCGGCCATACACGCACGTTTTCAGTTGTCCACGTGGACAGGCCACGCGCATCTCGTCGGTTCTCCGCCGGGCTGCGCCAGCCAGCACTGCGCGACCGCGTCGTCGAGCATCGGCGGCAGCGCCGAACCCCGCGCGAACACGCGGAACTCCCGCGAACCGCCGTGCACCACGATCGCCGCGTCCTCGCGCACGAGTGCGGTGAGCGACCAGTTCGCGGTCCACGCGTCGGCGTCGCCCACGATGACGAGCGGATGCTCCGCTCCCCCGCCGGCGGCCATCGCGGCACGAGCGACGGCGTCGAGGCCCGGCTCGAGGAGCACGGGCTCGTGGCCGAGCCCACGGAGCGTGGCCGCATCGGCCCTCGGCCGCATGCTCACGACCGCGGTGAGCGCAGCCGTGCCGAGGCGCAGGGGCGGCGCCTTCGTGCCCGGGTCCGACGGCAGGGTCGGGACCTCGACCACCTGCAGTCGCCGCTCGCGCCACTGGCCGGAGCCGGGCGGGTCGCCGGAGCGCCAGAGCGCGACCGACCCGCCCGCTTGCGCGAGGTCGGTGCGCGTCGGATGCCGCAGCAGCACGGCCGACCCGAACGACTCGCGCAGGCCCGCCGGGAGTCGATGCGTCGAGCCCGCCGACGCCGCGATCGCGAGCCCTCGCTCGCGTCCCTCGCGCAGCAGCCGCTCGAGCATGCCGACCGCCGCGATGCGGTGGTCGTCGGGCCAGTCCCGGAACGCGACGTCGAGGTCGTCGACGAGCAGGAGGCGCGGCGTCGGGCTGCGTCGATCGTCGATGAGCGCGCGCAGGGCGTCCCAGCGCGCGCTCGCAGGCCCGGAGAGGCGACGGACGTCGACCCGGATCGCCGTCGCGGCTGCGGCGAGCGCCGCCAGCACCGTCGACCGACCGCTGCCCGGTTCGCCGAGGATGAGCAGGTGCCCGTCGGACTCGGGCGTCCAGGTCGCCGGGACGTGCCGCTGGCGCTCGGGGTCGTCGAGGATGCCGAAGGCGAGCGCCCGGTCCCGACCCGCCTCGTCGGCGTCGCGCCCGGGGCTCGCAGCGCACACGAGTCGGGCGAGTGCGCTCGGCGCGAGACGCGCGGGCAGGGGATCCATCCACGGGCGGCGCGCGGGAGGCAGACCCGACGTCGACCGCCGCAGCCGTTCGAGCGAGCCGGGGTCGACCATGGCGGACTGGAAGAGCACGGGGCATCCGTCGCCCGGGTCGACCACTCCGCGGCCCGGCGTGTCGGGCCGGATGGCCGCGGCCGCGTCGGTGCCGACGACCGCGACGCTGTCGGCCCGCTGCCGCACGCGCAGCGACACCCGGATGGCGCAGTTCGCCGACACCTGCTCGCGCACGACGCCGTTCGGGCGCTGCGACGCGAGCACGAGGTGCACGCCCAACGACCTGCCGCGCGCAGCGACGTCGGCGACGACCGCGCCGAGGTCGGGGAACCGGTCGATCATCGCCTGGTACTCATCGACCACGAGCACGAGGCGCGGCAGCACGACCCGGTCGGGGAGCGCAGCGAGGTCGCGCGCGCCCTCGCCGAGCAGCACGGCCTCGCGGTGCCGCAGCTCGGCGCGCAGGCTCAGGACGGCGCGCTCCGCCTCGGCCTCGTCGAGGTCGGTGACGATGCCCGCGACGTGCGGCAGCCCGCGCAACGGCTCGAACGCCGCGCCGCCCTTGAAGTCGACGAGCAGGAAGGCCACCCGGTCGGGTGGATGGCACGTGGCGAGCGCCGCGAGCCATGCGACCAGGAACTCGCTCTTGCCGCTTCCGGTCGTGCCCGCGACGATCGCGTGCGGCCCGTGCTCGACCAGGTCGAGGGCGAGCGGTCCGAGGGCTGATTCGCCGACGACCGCCCGCAGGGTGGTCCTGGACCCGTCGTCGCACGCCGGTTGCTCGAGGGCGTCGAACGCGATGCGCGCGGGCAGACCCGACTCCGGTCCCCACCGCTCGCGCTCGGCCACGGCCCGCACGCGATCGGCCCACTCGGATGCCTCGACGGCGCCGACGAGGTCGGGCACGATGCGCGTGGGGCCCGCGGCCTCCCCGCGGCGCTCGACGACCGCGCGCCGGTGATCCTCCACCAGGACCAGCGTCTCGAGCCCCGGAGGCAGGTGCTCGGCCGCGTCGGCCACGGCGATCGTCGCGACGCCGTCGGCGTCCGCCGGCGCGGAAGGGGTCGTCGTCGGATCGCGCTCGGATCGCCCGACGACGCGCAGCGCGGTCGGACCGCCCCGATGCGGCAGGGATGCCGACCATCCCCAGGCCTCGCCCGCCCGTACGGCGATGCCGACCTCGTCGGGGCGGCCGCCGTGCGCGACCTGGACCACGAGGGCACGCGCGAGCGCGTCGGCGACGGGCTCGCTCCCGACGACGCCGATGCCGCCAGCGAGGGAGGCCACGACGGGTGCGTCGTCGAGCGCACCGGCGGCCCGGAGCAGCGCCCGATCGTGGTCGTCGGCGGGGACGCCGCCGACCTTGACAGCGCTCGCGACCGTGCCGTGCCCGAGCAGGACCCTGCCCGGCGGCCCTGCGTGCCAGTCGATGGGGCGGGAGCCGTCGACGATCTCCCGCGCCGGGGTGACGCGGCGCCATCGCGCGGCGCGCTCGCCGGCGTGCCGGTCGGCGACGGCGGACCGGAGCTCGGCCAGCACCGTCGCCCGCTCCGCCGCACTCCGACGCCGTGCCCGGCGACCCTGGCGTCGCGCGTCGAGGACCGACGCGACGGCCACGAGCGGACCGAGCGCCGCGAACGCCAGCGAGAGCGCCGACCCCGTCACGGCCCAGAGCACCGCCGCGGCGGCCAGCGGGGCGATCGCCGCGAGCCACGGGAAGCCGGGCGCGACGGGGTCGGGCGCCCGGGGCGGGAGCGCGAGCTGCGGGTCGCCGGCTGCGGCGTGCTCGGGCGGGGGTCGATCCACCCCGTCATCCGATCACGCGGGGTTCGCCGCCTGCGCGGTCGTGGCGCGAGCGACGAGGCGGCGCGGCATCCGCTCGGCTGGGGAGGACGGGACGCCGAACGGATCGCCGGCCACTCGCGTCAGGCGACGGTGAACGACTGCTCGGCCAGCTCCACGAGGCTGCCGCGCGGCACCAGGTACCGTCGCCCCGGCTCGCAGCGCAGCGCGCCGTCGTCAGGGCGCCGCACGATGGTGCCGTTGCCCGAGAAGCGGTCCGCGATCCAGAGCTGGCCCTCGTGCTCGCCGAACTCGAGGTGCGTCTTCGACACCGAGAGCGTGCGGTCGGCGATCTGCACCAGGTGGTCGAACGCCTCGCCGGGCTGCGGCAGCGGCCTGCGTCCGATGAGGCCCGTGCCGAAGACCGTGCGGGTCTCGCCCGTGCTGAACGCGAGCACGAACCGAGACCCCGAGCGCGCCGACGACGCCGCGCCCGCCGAGGGCACCGCGCCCGCCGACCGCGCCGTCGCGCCGGGCGCCGTGAGCGCCGACGACGCGGCATCGTCGAGCACCCGGGCGATCGCGGCATCCGCTCGCTCGTCATCCGCGTAGGCGCTCGCGGACGACGCCGCCTCGTCGAGCACTCGGGCGACGCCGGCCTCCGCCCGCGCGTCGTCGTCGCTCCCGACGCGGAAGCCGTGCACCGGGATGCTGACGACGCCGCTGTTGCGGCGCGCCGGGCGTTCGATGGCGGTCGTGTCGCCCGGTCGCGGGTCGGGTCGGCGGCGTGATTCGGGCGTCGCGCTCGTGGAGCTGCCGCACTCGCCGCAGAACATCGCCCCCTCGGGGAGGTCCGCACCGCAGATCCGACACGTCACGGCCTGGCTCCTCTCCGCGTCACAGCGTACCCGGCCAGCGAGTTCAGCGAGATCGCGGCGCGGAGCCGGTCGCGGCGGGTGCGCGGCGCGCCGAGTCGTTCCTGCAGCTCGTCGACCGTGTCCCACACGCGCTCGTCATCGCCGTCGGCCGGCCCGTCGGGCGCGTAGACCGCCCGGTCGACGACCGACGCGAGCACGAGCGGACCGAGTCCGCCCACCGTGGCCGCCTGCTCGGCCCGGGTCGCGTACTGGCGGATCGGGTATCCGAAGTCGACCGCCGTGTCGGCGAACTCCTGCCAGCCGCCCTCGATGCGCTCGACGGGCGTCGGCGCACGCCGACGGAGACGTCGTCGGCGCACCTTGGCGACGATGATCGCCAGGAACGGGCTCACGAGCACGGCGAGGCCGAGGAGTACGAACCCGGTGACCGCGAGCACCGCCAGCAGCGCCTCGATCCACGGCTCGATCCCCTGATCGGGCTGGTCGAGCGTGAGGTCGGGATCGGGATCGAGGTCGTCGACCGGCGTCCGCTCGGCGGGCGGCGGCAGCGCCGACTGCGGCCGGGACACGACAGTCGGCTGGTCGGGGTCGGCCTCGGGGATGTCCTTGGCCTCGGGGTTCGGGTCGACCGTCACCCAGGCCCCGCCGGCGTCCTGCACCTCGATCCAGGCCTGGAGGTCGTCGCGATGGAACACCACGGGCTCGCCGGCGCCCTCCGCCCGCTCGTCGGGGTCGGACATGTAGCCCACGACCACGCGCGCCGGGAAGCCGATCTCGCGGGCCATCAGCGCTGCGGCCACCGCGTACTGCTCCCCGTCGCCGATCATGCGCTGTTCGTCGGCGAGCTCGATGATCCGGTCGAGCGAATGCCCCGAACGGCTCCACTCCTCACCCTCGGTGCCGTGGCTCACGTACCCGACTTCCTTGAGGCCCGCGATCATGCCCTGCAGCCGCACGCCCGGGGCATCCGACGCCGGGGCCCACTCGTCGAGCAGGGGTCCGAACTCCTCGGGCATGGCCGGCGATGCGGGGAGGACGCTCGTGCCCGGTCGCAGCGCCTCGAGGCTTCCGGACGGCAGTGGCGTGATGGACTCGGTCGTGTACCGGTCACCGGCGGTGAGCCCGGTCTGCACCGCGCCGGTGCCCGTCACGTCGTTGTAGAAGAACCCGTCGGCCAGGACGGGCGCGCGGTCGCCTCCGAACGTGATGCGCTCGAGCTGCCCGATGCCGGGCACCCACACGTCGTCGTAGCCGAGCACGAGCACCTCGAGACGCGTCGACGCCCCGTCGACGTCGCCCTGGTCGAGCCGATACGGAACGCGCGTGAACCGGCCCGACTCGCCAGTGCCGTCGGTGCCCCCGACGTTGTAGACGATGCCGTCGTACGTGTCCAGCGTCGCGACGCGGAGGCCCGCGCCCGCCGGCAGCCCGGTGACCTCGAGCATCTCGTCGTCGGCGGCCTCGGGGTCGAACGCGTTGCGGAACCCGGCGAGCGGGCTCTCGTGCTCGCGCGGCTCGAACGGCGGCTGCAGCTCGGCGCGCACCACGCTGCGCGGCGGCGTCGGAAGCGCGACGGCGGCCGCCGTGGCGCCGACGAGGGCGACGGCGACGAGGGCGGATGCCCCGAGCACGCGTCGGGCGTCGGCGAGCGCGGCCTCGACCGGCCGTCCGGTGGTGATCGCGCGCCGCCGGGCGATGGCGACGCGCACCAGCCATGCGATCGAGGTGACGAGGAACGCGAGCCCGGTCTCGACCGCGAGCGCATCGTGCACGACCCCGAGTGCGATGCCCGCCAGGAGCAGCAGCGCCGGCGGGATGACCGCCGCCGCGGGCCGCCGGCTGCGGAGGGCGATCGTGACGGCGGTCGTGGCGGCGACGAGCGCGAGGAGGAAGGCCGGCACGAGCAGGGCCTGGTACGAGCCCACGGGCACGGCGATCGTCACGAGCTGCTTCCACGACAGCGCGGCCCCGGCGAGCAGCTCGACGAGCCCGTGCGGCGTGACGATGACGCCCGCGATGGCGCTCTCGGGTACCGCGGCGGGGACGCCGAGGGTGACGTAGGCGCCGAAGACGGCGACGACGACGGCCCAGGCCGGCCAGTGGAACCGCGCGCCCGCGAGCCCGATGCCCGACCCCGCGACGATGGCGACCGTCGCCGCCACGACGAACGCGGGACTCTCGTAGATCGGCCACCACGGGATCATCGCGGCCAGGAGCATCGCGGCCACGAGGGCCATCGAGATCGCGGTGGACCACACGCCCTCGGGCGCCGCCGGCCGGTGCTTCGCGCTCATGAGACCGACGCCGATCTGGCGAGCATCGCGCGGAGGTCCTCGAGGTACCCGATGCCGAACACGGTCAGGCCGGCGACCGTCCGGGCGGAGGCCTCCCCGCCGGGCGAGCACTGCACCGCGATCGCCTCGACGCCGGCCGGCAGCCGCGACGACGCCGAGCGCAGGGTTCCGGCGCCGCGAGCCGTGCCGGTGATGAGGAAGGCGAGCGAGACGCCGGGAAGCGACTCGGTGGCCGCGCGTGCGACGTCGGGCAGCAGCACGGCGGCGTCGTCGCGCTCGACGACGCAGAGGGCGTCGAGCAGCCGGTCGCGCGACACGGTCGGCAGCTCGCGCATCCCGCTGCCGCGCGTGCCGACGCGGCCCCGCCCGGAGACGACGAACGACACCGTCCGTGCGTCGCGGATGGCCCGGGCGCCGACGGATGCCGCGGCGCTCACCGCGAGCTCGAACTCCTCGTCGTCGGCGTAGGCGCCGGGCTCGAGGTCGAGCAGCACCATGAGGCGGCTGCGTCGGGTCTCCTCGAACTGCCGCACCATGAAGGTGCCCGTCTTCGCCGTGCTCTTCCAGTGGATGAACCGCCGGTCGTCGCCGGGCACGTACTCGCGCAGCGCGTGGAACGCGATGTCGCTCGCGGTGAGGTCTCGCGTGGGCGAGCCTTCGAGGTCGCGGATGAAGCCCGTGCTGAGCATGCCGATCGCGATCGTGCGCGGATGCACGTGCAGGTCGACCGACTCCGACCACACGATCTCGCGGCGCATGAGCCCGATGGGGTCGGCGCGCACCGTGCGGGCGGGCCCGACGGGAACGATGCCGCGCCGCTCGGTCGGGATCTTGAACTGGTCGTCGAACGCCCCGCCGCGCGGGAGCCCCGGCAGCACGCGCTCGACGACCTTGTTGCCCACGGGCACCTCGAGCTGCACGCCGCCGAAGCGACGACGGCCGGGGTTCGCCGCGATGAGGCGCGCCTGCGCCTGCTCGCCGACGACGACGCGGGGCGTCGGCAGCATGAGCTCGATGGTCGACGCGCCGCGGCCGATGAGCCACACGGATGCCACGGCGACGAGCAGCACGAGCCCCCACCCGATGGCGATGAACTCGACCCAGCCCCAGGTGTACCCGACGGCGAGGGCGGCGACCGCGCCCGCGACGACCGCCCAGCCGAGCGGCGTGACCACGCCCTGCACGGCGCGCGCCCAGTCCGCGACGACCCCCGCGACGACCACGACGCCGCCGACGGCACGCCCGATGACGACCGCGAGGAGTCCTTCTCGCTTCGCCTCCTCGGGGATCGACGTTCGGGTCTGGGTGAACGTCACACGGCCTGCCTGCTGGACGGCGGCGGTGTCTCGATGAGCACCTGCGAGATCATGTTCGAGGTGGTCACCCCGTCGAACTCAGCCTCGGGGTCGAGGATGAGCCGGTGCGCGAGCACGGGCTCGGCGAGCGCCTTCACGTCGTCGGGCACCACGTAGTGGCGGCCGCGACCGGCCGCATGCGTCTTCGCCGCGCGGATGAGGGCGAGCGCGCCGCGGACGCTCACGCCGAGTCGCACCTCGCGCGCGGTGCGGGTGGCGTCGACGAGCCGTGAGACGTAGTCGTGGATGGTCGGGTCGACGTAGACGGTGCGCGCGAGCGCGGCCATCTCGACGATCTCGTCGGCGCTGAGCTGCGCGTCGACGCGGTGGTCGTGGGCGCGCTGGTCGGCGCCCTCGAGGATGCGGATGGTCGAGGCGTGGTCGGGGTAGCCGATCGACGACTTCATGAGGAACCGGTCGAGCTGCGCCTCCGGCAGCCGGTAGGTTCCGGCCTGCTCCACGGGGTTCTGGGTCGCGATCACCATGAAGGGATGCCCCACGGGGTGCGTCTGCCCGTCGACGGTGACCTGTCCCTCCTCCATGACCTCGAGGAGCGCGGACTGCGTCTTCGGGCTGGCGCGGTTGATCTCGTCGGCGAGGATGATGTTCGCGAAGACCGGCCCCGCGTGGAACTCGAAGACGCCGCTGCGCTGGTCGTAGACCGTCACGCCCGTGATGTCGCCGGGCAGCAGGTCGGGCGTGAACTGCACCCGGTTGCTCGTGCCCGCGACCGACTGCGCCATCGCGCGGGCGAGCGACGTCTTGCCGGTGCCGGGCACGTCGTCGAGCAGGAGATGGCCCTCGCTGAGGAACGCCGTGAACGCCAGGCGCACGACCCGGTTCTTGCCGAGGAGCACCTCCTCGACCGCGCCGACGAGTCGGTCGAGGTTCGCGGCGAACCGCGTCGCCTCCTCGGGGGTCATCGTCATGCTCGCTCCTCGCTCATCGATTCCAGTAGCGGGCGACCACGCCCGCGACCTCAACATCCAACCAGACCCGGTCCCCGGGCTTGGCTTCCGGCACTTGGCACGTCGTCGCCGTCTGGGCGGTGCGCGGCGGTCCGCCCGCCCCGTCGACGCCGCATCGGAACACGGCCGGCAGGCCGGAGTTCTCGGGTGCCGCGGTCCACGACCAGGTACCGGTCGCCTCGTCCCACAGCCGGCTGGGCAGGGCGAACGTCAGCGACGGCTGGGCGTCGGACGGCAGGATCGCCGACCACGGGCCGCAGCTTCCCCAGACCGAGCACGAGCGCACCTGGAACCGCGCAACCTGGCCGAACGGTTGGTTGAGGAGCGTCCGCAGCCAGCCGGTGCCGCGGAACTCGGTGGGACTGCCGATCTGGGCGCCGTTCTGGTCGACCGCGATGATCTCGAGGCGCGGGCCGCCGGCGTCCACGCGATCGATGTAGCGGTCCCAGGTCTCGGTGTTCATCCAGTCCATGCGGCTGTCCACGCCGCCGACGGCGCCGGGTGCCGGCCGCACCACGGTCCCCTCGACCTCGGTGTTGACGCAGGCCGCGCGGTTGTAGCCCCAGACGACGAAGGAGTAGCGCGTCGACTCGGTGGCCGTGCCTGTGAACTGCACGCTCGAGGCATCGGGGCCGACCTGCACGACCTCGGCGACCGTGCCGCCGCTCGACGGGCCGACGACGCTGCCCGGAGCCGGGCTCGTCACCGAGCATGCCTGCGGGCCGGTGGGCACGGCGGTCTGCCCGTCGGCGAGCCGCTGCACGTAGTACCCGCCGATGGCGTCGCCGTTGCCGTCGAACGGCGCCCACGAGACCGTGACCGTGCCGGCGAGCGCGTCGCCGATCACGTCGATCCCACGGGCGATCGGCGGGCCGAACGGCGTTCCGGTGCCGCCGGCCTCCGTCCACGCGGCGAGGGCGGGATAGGCCTGGTTGCGGGCGCTCACCGTGAACGGCACCTGCGAACCGTTGGGGATGCCCTGCGACACCGTCGAGCAGACCGTCGCGGTGCACGTCGCGGCATCCACCTCGCTCGAGACGCCCGCGACGGTGACGACGTACGAGCGGACGGCGCTGCCGGCTCCGGTCGATACGGGCAGCCACTCGATCGCGAGGCGACCGTCGAGCGGCAGCGCGCGCAGCCCCTGCGGGGGCGGCGGGACGACATCGGACCAGATCGGGCGCGTAGCGTCGACCGGGTCGGAGAGGCCGATCGCGTTGCGGGCCTGCACGCGCACGATCACGGCGTTGCCCTGCCCATTGCCCGGCGTGCCGACGGTGCACGTCGTCGCGGCGCACGTCGACGTTCGCACGATGGCGCCGCTCGCGGGATCGACGAGCGCGATCTCGTAGCCGGTGATGGGCGAGTTGTTGAAGCCGCCGGCACCGAACACGACGTCGAGCGTCCCATCGCCGAAGCCCGTCACCTGCGGGGCGCTCACCGGGTCGGGGCGGTCCTGGACCGAGATGGTGATGGTGCCCCAGGCGTAGCGGCTCGGATCGCCGGTCGCGTCGGCGACCTGGTACTGCAGCGTCGTGTTCACCGGGGCCGCGCCTTGCGACACGTCGACCGTGAGCGTCGCGTTGTCGCTGCTCGGCACGATCGACACGCCGTCGGGCAGGCTGTCGTCGAGGC
>CBFGWW010000022.1:0-22537 GCA_965652625.1 uncultured Agromyces sp. | reverse complement strand
GGTCGGTACAACTGGGTGGGAGACGATATGGGCACTCCTGACTATCGTTCTGGAGTACCTGACGAGTGGTTCATCGTTCCGGTGAGGCTGGGCGTTCCGGGGGTTCGCTCGGGGGTCGGCGACGACAATCCGCTGGCATGGCAGAGCGACGCACTGTGCGCGCAGACCGATCCGGAGGCGTTCTTCCCCGAGAAGGGCGGCTCCACCCGCGACGCGAAGAAGATCTGCACCGGCTGCGAGGTCCGCGGTGAATGCCTCGAGTACGCACTCGCCAACGACGAGCGCTTCGGCATCTGGGGCGGACTCTCCGAGCGCGAGCGGCGCAAGCTCCGCAAGCGTGCGGTCTGATCTTCGCGCGGATCGAGAGCGACTGAAGCGACGTCTCGGAACCCGCGTCCGTGGGCGCGGGGGTTCCGAGACGTCGCTTCGCTCGTCCTCGGGCGGCTCCCCGGCCGTCCCCATCGCTCCTCGTCGACCCGTCCGACGGTCGGCGCCCGGTTTCATGGCACGCCCGGCGTCATGCCCGGATGCCGCAGCGGGGGCCGCTTAGGCTGGCCCCGATGTTCCCCAGAGTCACCGCCGTCCTCGTCGTGCGTCACGGCGGCGACCACCTCGAGCGGACGCTCCACGCGATCCGCTCCCAGGATCGTGCACCCGACGCGCTCGTCGTCGTGCTCGCCCAGGCCGACGCGCGGGCGCGCGAGCAGGTCGCCGCAGCGACCCCCGGGCGGATCGTGGAGCTGCAGGAGCCGCTCTCGTTCGGCGAAGCGCTGCGCGCGGGGGAGCGGGTGCTCGAGGCGCCGGCGTCCGACGCCGATGCGCTCTGGCTGCTCGCCGAGGACTCCGAGCCCCGACCCGGCGCGCTGAGGAGCCTCATGGCGACGCTCGAGACGGCGCGGTCCGTCGCGGTGGCCGGGCCGAAGCTCATGGAGTGGGACGAGCCCGACCGCATCGCCGGCCTCGGGCGCACCATGACCCGGCTCGGACGCGCCGTCCCGATCGTCGCCGACGAACTCGACCAGGGCCAGCACGACCGGCTGAGCGACGTGCTCGGGCTCGATCCGGCCGCGATCCTCGTGCGGCACTCCGTGTGGCAGGCGCTCGACGGCTTCGACCCGGCCCTGCCCACCGTGGACGACGGACTCGACCTGGGCGTCCGTGCACGACTGGCCGGACACCGCGTAGCGGTCGTCCCCGAAGCTCAGGTGCTGTTCGCCGCGGACGGCGTCGCCGGTCCGCTCGGCGACCGCCGCAGCCGTTCGCGCCGCCGACGCGCCCGCGCGGCCCGCGCCGCGGCCCTGCACCGACGCCTCGTCTACGCGCCGACGCCCGCCGTGCCGCTGCACTGGATCAGCTTCCTGCCGCTCGCGGTGCTGCGCTCGGTGCGGCTCCTGCTCATCAAGCGGCCGGGCGAGATCCCCGGCGAGTTCGCCGCGGCGGTCGGCACGATGTTCTCCGGCATGCGCGTGCCGCGCGCCCGGCGCGTCCTGGCGTCGTCGAAGCAGGCCAAGTGGTCGGCCATCGCGCCGCTGCGCCTGCAGCCCGACGAGCAGCGCCGGCGTCGCGAGGCCGCCGTGGAGGCGCGCAAGGCGCGAGCGAGGGGGCGGTCGAACGAGCTGCAGTTCCTCGGCACGGGCGGCGGCTGGGTGCTGCTCGCGACCGCCGCGGCATCCGTCGGGCTGTTCTCGTGGCTCATCACGGAGAGCGGCGTGGGCGGCGGCGGGCTGCTGCCGCTGTCGGGCTTCGCCGAGCTGTGGCGCAATGCGGCCTACGGCTGGCGCGACGTCGGCACCGGGTTCGTGGGCGCCGCGGATCCGTTCAGCGGCGTGCTCGCCGTGCTCGGCTCGCTCACGTTCTGGGCGCCGTCGTACGCCATGCTCCTCCTCTGGCTCGTCGCGATCCCGGCGGCCGCGATCGGCGCCTGGTTCGCGGGATCCCGCCTCACCGAGCGCGGCTCGCTGCGCGCGGTCGCCGCGCTCGTCTACGCGTTCGCCCCGCCGTTCCTGACGGCGCTCGCCGAGGCGCGGCCGGGGGCGGTGATCGCGCACGTCCTGCTCGGATGGCTCGCGTTCGCCGTGTTCGGGGCGGCCTCGTCGTGGGCCGCGGCGGCGACCGCGTCGTTGCTGTTCGCCGGGGTGATCGCGGCGGCACCCAGCCTCGCCCCGGCGCTCGTCGTCGGCTGGATCGTCGCGCTCGCGGTGAGCGGGCGCGCGGCCGTCCGGCTGGCGGGACTGCCCGTCCCGGCCCTCGTGCTCGCGCTGCCGCTCATCGTCGAGCAGGTCGGCCGCGGCACGCCGTTCGGGCTCCTCGCCGACCCGGGCGTGCCCGTCGGCGGCCCGGTGCCGACCCCGTGGCAGCTGGCCGTCGGCCTGCCGAGCGGCGGCTGGGGCGGATGGGACGAGCTCGTCGGCTCGTTCGTCGAGCTCGATCCGAAGCTGGTCGCGAGCATCCTCGCGGTGCCGCTCGTGCTCGCGGCACTCGCGGCGGTGCTCGCCCCGGGATGGCGCCGCGCGACCCTCACCCTCGGAACGGTCCTCCTCGGCTACGCCACTGCGGTCGCCTCCACGCACATCGCCGTGGCGGTCGTCGGACCCGACGTCGTGGCGGTCTGGGCCGGCGCCGGACTCAGCCTCGCCTGGCTCGGGCTCGTGCTCGCATCGGTGAGCGCCCTCGACGTGCTCCGGCGCGGACCGGCGCTCCTCGGCGCCGCGGTCGCGGTCGTGTCGCTCGTCGCGGTGGTCCCGACGATGATCGCCATCGCCGCGGACGCCGTGCCGCTCGGACCGGCCGGCGAACGGACACTGCCGGCGTACGTCGTCGCCCAGGCCGACACCGACCCGCGCGTCACGACGTTGTGGATGGAGCCCGAGGTCGACGGAAGTCTGCGCGCGACGCTCGAGCACGGCACGGGCGAGACGCTCGACGACCAGTCCACGCTCGATCAGACCCGTACGGTGCTCACCGACGAGCAGGTGCAGCTCGCGGCCGTCGCCGGCAACCTCGCGTCGCGCAGCGGGTTCGACCCCGAGGCCGCCGTGCGGGACTTCGGTGTCTCGTTCGTGCTGCTCGCGCCCGCTTCCGACGACGGGCGCGAGGCGGTGCAGACCGAGGCGCGGGCGCGCACGGCGCTCGACGGCAATCCCGCCCTCATCGCGGTGGGCGAGACGGACTTCGGCGCCCTCTGGCGCTTCGCGGCCGCGGAGCCCGACGCCGAGGCGGCGCAGATCCCGCCCGACGCGGGCGGGTGGCTCGCGGTGCTCATCACGATCGTGCAGGTCATCGTCATCGGCGCGGTCGTCCTGCTGTCCATCCCCACGGGTGCCGGCCGCGAGGTCGACCGCCGGCCGTCGCGAGTGCGTCGCCGCGCTGCCGCCGCTGCGGCCGCGCGCGCCGCCGCAGCGGGCGGTGGAGCGGCGGCCGTCGCCGAGGCCGGGGATGCCGCGGCAGCCGACCACGAGACGACCGACGACCTGGGCGCCGCCGACGAGGAGGCGGATGCCGCGGCATCCGACGACGGTACCGCCGCCGACGAGGAGGCGGATGCCGCGGCATCCGATGACGAGACGACGGCGGCCGGCGACGAAGCCGACGACGAAGAGCCCGACGACGAAGCCGCCGAGACGCCGCGAGACAGCACCGCAGACGAGTCGAAGGGAGACGACGATGGTCGTGCGTCGTAAGACCCTCATCCGCGTCGGCCTCCGCGCGCTCGCGCTGGTGGGCGCCGCCGCGCTCGCCGTCGGCACCGTCGCCGCCGCGACCTTCGTGCCGTGGCCCGACCACCGCATCGAGGCCCCGTCCGAGCTCGTGCAGCCGGCGGAGAGCCGTCAGCTGCGCGTGTGCCCAGGGCCGTTCCTCGCGCTCGGCGAGGACGCGGCGGCCGCGACCACGGCGTCGTCGGTCGGATCGGCGGGCCTCGTCACGGCCGCGGAGCCGGCCGACGCGACCCTCGAGCAGGTGCCGCTGGAGGCGCCCGAGAATCCGAACGCCGCGCAGGACGGCACGCCCGTCGCGATCGCGACCGAGCCGGGCGGCGTCGACGCGGGCATGCTCGCCGGCGCGCAGTCCCAGTCGATCTCGACCGAGACCCTCGGCGGGTTCGCCGCCGCGGCGTGCGGCGAGGCCGTCGCCGACGCGTGGCTCGTCGCCGGGGCGACGAACCTGGGCCGAAGCGGGATCGTGCTGCTCTCGAACCCCACCCCGGTGGCCGCGAGGGTCGATGTGCGCGTGTCGGGCGAGGCCGGGGCGGTGGATGCACCGTCGGCCCTCGGCATCGTCGTGCCGCCGGGCAGCCAGCGCGTGCTCTCGCTCGCGGGCCTCGCGCCGAACCTCGTGTCGCCGGTCGTGCACGTCACGAGCGCGGGCGGCGCGATCGCCGCGAGCCTCGAGCAGTCGACGATCGTGGGGCTCGCGCCCGCCGGGGCCGAGCTGACCGGCGCGACCGCCGCGCCGGGCACGACCCAGGTGATCCCGGGCCTGGTCGTGCCGCAGGCGGGCGGAGTCGAGGCGCTCGAGGACCACGCCGACGGCGACGACTTCCCCGCGGTGCGCCTCTTCGCGCCGGGCAGCGCGCCCGTGGCGGTCTCGATCGGCATCGTGCCGGAGTCGGGCGCGGGCGGCACCACGCTCGACGTCTCGCTCGAGCCCGGTCGCGTGCTCGACGTCCCCCTCGGCGTGCTCGACGCGGGAACCTACACCGTGCGCGTCGAGGCCGACGCGCCGGTCGTGGCCGCGGCGCGCGCCTCGGTCGGCGGCACCGAGGGCCAGACGGATGCCGCGGCCCCCTCGGACTTCGCCTGGACCGTGGCCACCGCGCCCCTGCTCGACAGCGCGGTCGTCGCCGTGCCGGCCGGGCCCTCGGCGACGCTGCACCTCGTGAACCCGGCCGGCGCCGACGCCGAGGCGACCCTCCGGCTGGACGGGCAGGAGCGCACGGTCGTCGTGCCGGCCGCGGGCGCGACGTCGGTGCCGCTCGGCGGCGCCACGTCGGTCGTGCTCTCCGGCACGCAGGGGCTGCACGCGACCGTCTCGTTCGACGGCGCCGACGAGCTCGCGTCGTTCGGCGTGCAGCCGCCCGGGCCGCTCGACTCGCCGATCCTCGTCTACCCGAACTGAGCATTCGGCCGCGGTGCCGAACCGGGCCACGCCGAGCGGCTCGTCGAACGCGCAGCGGAGCCCGTGCCCACCGCCGCGCGTCAGAAGTGCCGGTAGCGCCCCGGAGCCAGCTCCCACGGGTCCTTGTCGAGCAGCTCGGCGACCGCGCGGAACACGCAGCTCTCGACGAGCAGCTTCTCGTCGCGGTCCTCGCCCTCCTGGAGGCGGAGGAACCGCACGATCGGCAGCCGGTAGAACGTGATGCGGCGCTCGTCGTGCACGACCTTCCACCGGTCGACGTGGTCGCCGTGGATGGCCTCGGCGGGCCCCTGCGCCACCTCGAAGACGACGCCCTCGAGCTCGGGCCAGAGCCCGCGCAGGTACGCGGCCGTGGTGGCGACCGTGAAGTCGAACTCGTCGAGGCGCGTGCGCAGCGGCTCGAGGTGCGGCCCCGTCACGGCGGAGCGCATGCCGCGCCCGTGCCGGTCCCGGGCCAGCCGCCGAGGGGAACGAGGCGTGGCGACACGACGGGATCGGGGCATACCCTCCATCGTAATGTCCGCCCCGGTCGCTACTCTGGTGGAGCCATGAGACGTTGCTCGCGCACCGCATGCGCCGCCGAGGCGGTCGCGACACTGACGTTCGACTACGCCGACTCCATGGCCGTCCTGGGGCCGCTCTCCCTCACCCCCGAGCCGCACGGCTACGACCTCTGCAGCCGCCACGCCGAGCGCACCTCCGCGCCCGTCGGCTGGCAGATCGTCCGGCACGTGTGGATGGGTGAGGTAGGTTTCAAGGCATGACTCCCGCTGAAGGCCCAGACGTTCGCGCGCGCCTCGACGCCGTCGTGAAGGCGTACGACGTCCGCGGGATCGTGGGCGAGGGACTCACGGCCGAGACCGTCGAGGCGCTCGGCGCGGGCTTCGCCGACGAGGTCGCCGCGACCGGCGGCCGCATCGTCGTCGGGCACGACATGCGCGACTCGTCGCCCGGGTTCGCCGCCGCGTTCGCGCGCGGTGCGACCCGCCGCGGCGCCGACGTCGTGGCCATCGGGCTGTGCTCCACCGACGAGTCGTACTTCGCGTCGGGCTCGCTGCAGGCGCCGGCCGCGATGTTCACGGCGAGCCACAATCCGGCCACCTACAACGGCATCAAGTTCTCGCGAGCCGGCGCGCAGGGCATCTCGCTCGACACCGGGCTGGCCTCGATCCGCGATCGCGCGGCCGACTACCTCGAGCAGGGCATCATCGACGTGCCGGCCACGGGCACGGTCACGACCGCCGACGTGCTCGCCGACTACGCGGCGCACCTCCGCTCGCTCGTCGACCTCCGCGGCATCCGACCGCTGAAGATCGTCGTCGACGCCGGCAACGGCATGGGCGGCCTCACGGTGCCCGCGGTGCTCGGCGAGGCCGCCGGCCTGCCCGCGCTGCCGCTCGAGATCGTGCCCCTCTACTTCGAGCTCGACGGCACGTTCCCCAACCACGAGGCCAACCCGCTCGAGCCGGCGAACCTCGTCGACCTGCAGCGCGCGGTGGTCGAGCACCGCGCCGACCTGGGCCTCGCGTTCGACGGCGACGCCGACCGCTGCTTCGTCGTCGACGAGCGCGGCGGCGCGGTGAGCCCCTCAGCGGTCGCCGCGATCGTGGCGGTCCGCGAGATCGAGCGTGTCCGTGCGACGGGTGAAGAGGAGGTGGCGGTCATCCACAACCTCATCACCTCGCGGTTCGTGCCCGAGATCATCGAGAACGAGGGCGCCGTCGCCGTGCGCACGCGCGTCGGCCACTCGCTCATCAAGGACCGCATGCGGGAGACGGGCGCGGTGTTCGGCGGCGAGCACTCGGCGCACTACTACTTCCGCGACTTCTGGGGCGCCGACAACGGCATGCTCGCCGCGATGCACGTGCTCGCCGAGTTCGGCGCGCAGGAGGCGCCGCTCTCCGAGCTCGCCGCGCGCTTCACGCCCTACTCGCTGTCGGGCGAGATCAACTCCGTCGTCGATGACGTGCCCGCCGCCTACACGCGCATCGTCGAGGCGTTCACGGGTCGCGCCGACTTCGACGAGCTCGACGGTCTCACCGTCACCGGCATCACCGCCGAGAGCGAGCCGTTCTGGTGGTTCAACGTGCGGCCGTCCAACACCGAGCCGCTGTTGCGCCTCAACGTCGAGGGCGCGGATGCCGCGACCATGGCCGCCGTGCGCGACGAGGTGCTGGCGCTCATTCGCGCCTGACGACCGCGTCGCGGCATCCGGCCCGCTTCGCCATCGGTGCGACCGCCCTGTCACAATGGTGGGCATGGATGCGCCCGTCACCACCGCCCTGCCCTTCAAGGTCGCCGACCTCTCGCTCGCCGAGGCCGGCCGCCACCAGCTCCGCCTCGCCGAGAACGAGATGCCGGGGCTCATGGCGCTCCGCGCCGAGTTCGGGGCGTCGAAGCCCCTCGCCGGCGCCCGGATCGCGGGCAGCCTGCACATGACCGTGCAGACGGCGGTGCTCATCGAGACGCTCGTCGCCCTCGGCGCGCAGGTGCGCTGGGCGAGCTGCAACATCTTCTCCACGCAGGACGAGGCGGCCGCCGCCGTCGTCGTCGGCCCCGACGGCACCGTCGACGACCCGAAGGGCGTCCCGGACTGCGAGTGGTACGGCGAGACGCTCGAGGAGTACGGGTGGTGCACCGACCGCATCTTCGTCTGGAGCGCCGAGGCCGCCGACGCGGGCGCCGACTGGATCGGCCCGAACATGATCCTCGACGACGGCGGTGACGCGACCCTGCTCGTGCACCACGGCCGCGAGTTCGAGGCCGCCGGCTCCGTGCCCGAGGCGACGGATGACACGAGCCACGAGTTCCGCGTCGTGCTCGACACGCTCCGCCGCTCGCTCGAGCTCTCGCCCGACCGCTGGACCCGCATCGCCGCCGAGATCCGCGGCGTCACCGAGGAGACCACGACGGGCGTGCACCGCCTCTACGAGCTGCACGCGCGCGGCGAGCTGCTCTTCCCGGCGATCAACGTGAACGACTCCGTCACCAAGTCGAAGTTCGACAACAAGTACGGCATCCGGCACTCGCTGCCCGACGGCCTGAATCGCGCCACCGACGTGCTCATGGGCGGCAAGGTCGCGTTCGTCGCGGGCTACGGCGACGTCGGCAAGGGCGCCGCCGAGGCGCTGCGCGGCCAGGGCGCCCGCGTCATCGTCTCGGAGATCGACCCGATCAACGCGCTGCAGGCGGCGATGGACGGCTACCAGGTCTCGCGCCTCGAGTCGGTCATCGGCGAGATCGACATCCTCGTCACCGGCACGGGCAACAAGGACGTCGTGCGCCTCGAGCACCTGCTCGGCCTCAAGCACCTCGCGATCGTGGCGAACGTCGGCCACTTCGACAACGAGATCGACATGGCGGGCCTCGAGTCCCTCGAGGGCGCCGAGCGCGTCGAGATCAAGCCCCAGGTGCACGAGTGGCGCCTGCCCAACGGGCGCAGCGTGCTCGTGCTCAGCGAGGGTCGGCTCATGAACCTCGGCAACGCGACCGGGCACCCGTCGTTCGTCATGTCGAACTCGTTCACGAACCAGGTGCTCGCCCAGATCGAGCTGTGGACGCGTCCCGACGCGTACCCCGTGGGCGTGTACGTGCTGCCCAAGCACCTCGACGAGAAGGTCGCGCGCCTGCACCTCGACGCGCTCGGGGTCGAGCTGACCGAGCTCACGCCCGAGCAGGCGGCCTACATCGGCGTGCCGGTCGAGGGGCCGTACAAGGTCGACCACTACCGATACTGACGGGCGACGGATGCCGCGAGCCCGCGGCATCCGTCTGGGCTCATCGGTCGGAGAAGCCGACCGGCGTCGCCGTGAGCACCGGCGCGAGCGAGGCCATTCGCGCGTCCTCGAGGCGGAGCGCGGTGAGGTCGCGGTCGCGCCGGAGCGCGACGACGGCGGCGAGGAATCGCTCGGGGTCCGCATGGGGCAGCGGCGACACGAACGGCGCCACCTCGGCGGCGAGCGACCCGGCCAGCCGCGCCCGACTCTCGGGCACGAGGTGGTGCAGGTTCGCGAAGAACGATGCGATCCGGCGCGCGAGCGGGTCGGGCAGGCGCGCCACGTCGGCGGTCGAGGCCCAGGCGACGAGCTCGGGCGGAACGCCGAACGCGTTCGAGGGCACCTGGGGGACCCGCTCCACCTGGGCGTGCGTGCCGGCGAGGATGTCGCCGAGGCGCTTCGACGACGGGTTGAGGAACCCGACGAGCACCGCGAGTCCGCCGAACGTGAGGTAGATCTCGATCACGCCCGTGAGCGCGCGGATGAACGCGTGGCGGAAGCCGGTGCCGCCGCCGTCGTCGCGCACGACGCGCAGGCCCATGACGAGCTTGCCGAGCGAGCGGCCGTGCGAGGCGGTCTCGATGGCGGTCGGCAGCACGACGATGGCGAACACGAGCGTCGCGACCATGATCGCGCGGAACGCCGCCTCGTCGAGCGAGAGGCCGGCGAGGGCCAGCAGCATCGCGATGACGATGAGCACCGTGAGCAGCACGTCGAGGGCGGCGCCGCCCGCCCGGATGAGGGCGCTCGCAGGCCGCAGGTCGAGGGCGACGGCCTCACCCGTGACGAGCGACTCGTCGTCGAAACGGGCCGCCCGGCTGCGGGATTCGGGCGGATCGGCCATGGGTAGTATTCAAGCAGATGGACCTCGACGCGCTCGCCTCCGCCCGCCACGACGAGTGGGAGCGACTCGACGCGCTCTCGCGGTCGGCGCGGCTCGACGGCCCCGGCGCCGACGAGCTCATCGAGCGGTACCAGCACGCGGCATCCGACCTCTCGCTCGTGCAGACCACCGCCGGGTCGACCGCGCTCGGCGACCGCCTGTCGGTGAGCCTCGCCCGGGCGCGGCTGCGGTTCACCGGCGCGCCCGAGAACCCGCTGCGCCAGTTCACGCGCTTCGTGCTCGTGAGCCTGCCCGCCGCGCTGTACCGCCTGCGATGGATCACCCTCGCGGTCGCCGTGGTCACGGTCGTCGTGGCCGCGCTGTACGCGTGGTGGGTGTCGGGCGACCCCCGCGTGCTCGCGAACCTCGGCACCGAGGAGGAGCTGCAGCAGCTCGCCGACGAGGGCTTCGCCGCGTACTACTCCGAGAACCCCGCCGCGTCGTTCGCCGGCGCCGTCTGGACGAACAACGCCTGGATCGCCGCCCAGTGCGTCGCGTTCGGGATCCTGGGCGTCTGGGTGCCGTTCGTCATCCTGCAGAACGCGCAGAACCTCGGCCTCACGGCGGCGATCATGTTCGCCTACGACGAGGCCGACACCTTCTTCCTCTACATCACGCCGCACGGCCTGCTCGAGCTCACCTGCGTGTTCGTCGCCGCCGCCGCCGGCCTCCGGATCTTCTGGGCCTGGGTCGCGCCGGGTCCACGCACCCGCGGGGTCGCGCTCGCCGAGGACGCGCGGTCGCTCTTCACGGTGGCCATCGGCCTCGTGTTCTTCCTGTTCGTCTCGGGCCTCATCGAGGGCTTCGTGACGTCGGCGCCGTGGCCGTGGCCCGTGAAGATCGGCATCGGCGTGCTCGCGCTCGGCGGGTTCCTCGCCTACATGCTCGTGCTCGGCGGCCGAGCGTGGCGGGCCGGCGAGACGGGCGATCTCGTGGAATTCGACGCGGGCGCGAGCCGCATCGTCGCGGGCTGAGTTCGCGTCGGTGCGGGCTGCGTTCGCGTCGGCGCGCGGCTACAGCCGGCCGGCCGCCTTCAGCTCGAGGTAGAGGTCGGCGAGGGCGGGCGGCAGCTCCTGCGGCGGGGCCGAGACGGTGAGCGCGCCGAGGCGCCGGATCGCCGCCGCGACGCGGTCGGCGTCGAGGAGGCTCCGCTCGGCCGCAGCGGCGCGGTAGGCATCGTCGAGCGAGCTCCGCTCCCGGGCGGCGCCGACGACGTCGGGGTCGGCGACCGAGGCGACGACGACGAGGTGCCGGGCGGTGAGCTGGGGGAGCACGGTGAGGAGGCTCCGCGCGCTGCCCGGGGAATCCGCGGCGGTGAGGAGCACGACGAGCGCGCGCCGGCTCGTGGTCCGTCGGATGTGGCCCGGCACGGCCGCCCAGTCGGCCTCGATGAGCTCGGCCTCGATGTCGGCCATGGCGTCGACGAGCCGGGCGAGCAGCTCGGCGCCGCTCGCGCCGTGCACCCGGCCGCGCACCCGGCGGTCCCACGCGAGGAAGTCCACGCGGTCGCCGGCGTGCGACGCGAGCGCGGCGAGCAGCAGCGACGCCTCCCACGCCGTGTCGAGGCGCGGCTCGTCGGCGATGCGGGCGGCCGCGGTGCGCGACGTGTCGGCCACGATCACGATGCGGCGGTCGCGCTCGGGCCGCCACGTGCGCACCATCAGGCGCGCGCTGCCGGGCACCTCGAGGTTCGCGTGGCGGGCGGTCGCGCGCCAGTCGATGGAGCGCACGTCGTCGCCGCGCACGTACTCGCGGATCGAGTCGAACTCGGTGCCCTGGCCGCGGATGAGCAGCGGCGTGCGACCGTCGAGCTCGCGCAGCCGAGTGAGCCGCGACGGCAGGTGTGCACGGGAGTGGAACGGCGGCAGCACCCGGACCCGGCCGGGGGCGGCGAGCGTCGCCTGCCGCGACCAGAGCCCGAGCGGCCCGGCCGACCGGATCGTCACGTGCTCGGCGCGGCGGTCGCCGCGGCGCCACGGCGTGAGCTGCAGCGTCATCCGCCGCCGCTCGCCGGGCGGGATGCGCAGGCGCGTGCGGTTCGGCCCGGCGACCCCGGCCGAGGGCTCCCAGCCGTCGCGGACGGTCGCCCGCAGCATCCGCGCCCCCGTGTGCCGCACGGCCAGCTCGGACGTCACGGTCTCGCCGAGTCGCACGCGCTCGGGCAGGCTGCGCTCGAGGACCACGCGTCGGGGCGATGCCGCGAGTGAGAGGTCGACGATGCCCGCGACGAGCGCGAGCGCGAGCCACGCCACGAGCGCGAGCCACGCCGCACCGGCGTCGCCGAGTCCCGCCGCGACGACGGGGACCACCCCGAGCGCGACGAGCAGCGCGAACCGACCGGAGACCGTCATGTCAGAGCGGCACCTGCACCTGCTGGACGATCGAGCGCAGCACGGCGTCGACCGCCACGCCCTCGAGCTCGGCCTCGGGCCGCAGCTGTACACGATGCCGCCACACGGGGAGGAGCATGGCCTGCACGTGGTCGGGCGTGAGCGAGTCGTAGCCCGTGAGCCACGCCCACGCCTTCGCGGCCGCGAGGAGGCCGGTGGTCGCGCGGGGGCTCACCCCGAGCCGCATCGACGGGCTCCGACGGGTCGCGCGCGCGAGGTCGACGACGTACGCGAGCACGTCGTCGGAGACGCGGACGGATGCCGCGGCGGCGCGTGCCGCGGAGAGTTCCTGGGCCCCGAGCACGGGCGCGACGCCCGCCGCAGCGAGATCGTGCGGGTCGAACCCGTCGGCGTGGCGGCGCAGCAGCGACACCTCGGCGTCGCGCTCGGGCACGTCGAGCACGAGCTTCAGGAGGAACCGGTCGAGCTGGGCCTCGGGCAGCGCGTAGGTGCCCTCGTACTCGATGGGGTTCTGGGTCGCCGCGACCATGAACGGATCGGGCAACGGCCGGGTCACGCCGTCGGCCGAGACCTGGCGCTCCTCCATGGCCTCGAGCAGGGCCGACTGCGTCTTCGGCGGCGTGCGGTTGATCTCGTCGGCGAGCAGGATGTTCGTGAACACCGGCCCCTCGCGGAACGCGAACTCGCCCGTGCGCGGGTCGTAGGCGAGCGAGCCGGTGACGTCGCCGGGCATGAGGTCGGGCGTGAACTGCAGGCGGCGGGTGTCGAGCCGCAGCGTGCGGCTGAGCGTGCGCACGAGCAGCGTCTTGGCCACGCCCGGCACACCCTCGAGCAGCACGTGGCCGCGCGTGAGCAGGGCGATGATGAGGCCCGTGACGGCGCCGTCCTGGCCCACGACGGCCTTGCCCACCTCGGTGCGCACGCGGTTCAGCGCGGCGCGCAGCTCATGGTCGGTGGTCGCGATCGCGTCGGTCATGGTCGCCTTCCTGTCTGGTGGGGTCGGTCGTCGGGGTCGGGGCGGTGGTCGGTTCCGGCCGTGCCCGCCGTGGCGGGTCGCACGGAGTCCGCGACCTCGTGCTCGAGTCGGTCGAGTTCCACCGCGAGGTCCACGAGCTCGCGGTCGCCGACGGGCTCGGTGCCCACGAGCAGCCGGGCGACGGATGCCGCATCGCGCCCGGTCGCTGCCGCAGCGGCATCCGCGACGACGTGCGCCGGAGCCGACCGCGGCAGCTTCAGCACCGCCGCGATGCGGCCGACCGCGCCGATCCGGAGCTGGTCGAGCGCGTGCCCGCGCGCCGCGCTGCGCGCGTAGAGCCGCGCCCGTCCCTCGCTCGTCTCGCCGGCGGGCACCTGCACGGGCAGCCGCTCGACGACGAGCGGCCCGAATCGGCGCCCCTGCCAGATGCCGGCGACGACGGTCACGACGACGGCGAGCACGAGCACGGGGCTCACCCAGCCGGGCGTCAGCTCCGCGAGCGTCGGCGCGGTCCCGGCGTCGGCGTCGGCGGGGCCGGGCAGGTACCAGGCGAGCTCCTCGGATGCCCCGAGCAGCCCGATCGCAAGGGCGGCGTTGCCCGCCTCGTCGACGTGCTCGTTCTCGAACACGGTGGTCGCCGCGACGATCGCGAGGTCGACGCCCGACGGACCCGGACCCGCCGCGACGGCGAACGCCTCGCCGTCGCGGAAGCATCCCTGCCAGCCGTCGGCCGCCGCCTCGTCGTCGATCGTGACGAGCCGCTGTCCGTCGGAGAGCTCGCCGGCCCGCTCGGCGGCGCGCACGTCGCAGGCCACGTCGTCGAGGGCGCCGCTTGCGACGCCGCCGAGCCGCACCCCCGGCGCGAGCGCGCGCAGTGCGTCGAACGCGGGCTCGACGACGACGAGCCGATCGGATGCCGCGGCGAGCTCATCGAGGGCGTCGGCGTCGAGGATGCCGAGCTCGTCGTAGAGGAGCACCGTGGCGCCGCTGCGCGCGAGGTCGGTCGCGGCGTCGAGCGAGGAGGCCTCGCTCACCGCGACCCCCTGCCGGCGCAGCACCTCGACGAGGGCCTTCGACCCGGCGGGGGCCGCGTTGGCCGGACCGAGCACGGGACCGGGTGCGCGGAACCCGCCCTGGAGGACGAGGAGTGCGATCGCGCCCACCACGAGCGCGATGGCGATGACGATCCACGGTCGCCGGCGCCGCAGCTGCTCGCGGACGGTCGGCGTGAGCGCCTCGGCCGTCGCCGGCCCGTCGGTTCGGGCGTGGGGTGCGGTGACGGTCATGCCCCGGCTCCCGCCGGCTCCGCGTGCTCGGGCACCGTCGCCTCGACGGCGAGGTCGAGGCCGACGATCGCCTCGTAGCGCTCACGCGAACCCGCACGGCCCAGGTACCGCACCGCGTCGAAGTCGGCGGCGGCCGCTCGCAGCGCCTCGGCGTGCGCGGGCAGCGGGCGGCCGGCGGCATCCGCGAAGCCGTGCGCGGTCGTGCCGGGATGCACGCGCACGAGGTCGCGGTCGACGACCCCGCGCACGATCGCGCGGAATCGCTCCTCGATCGCCAGCGCCCAGTCCTCCTGCGCCGCAGCCGCCTCCGCAGCGCGACGCAGCGTCGGCAGGTCGCGCCGGTCGTGGTCGTCGAACAGCGGCGGAACCGCTCGCCGACGCCGGCGCAGGCGGGGCAGGCCGAACACCAGCAGCCCGACGACGAGCAGGACGGCCACGACGAGCACGGCGAGCAGCGCGAGCAGCGGGCCCGGAACGCCCGTGGCACCCTCGAACAGGCTCGCGATCCAGTCCCGGATCGCCTGCATCGCGAGGTCGAACGGCGTCGGCTCGGCACTCGCGTACTCGGGCTTCGAGAGCTCGTCGACGACCCAGCGCCGCGCCTCGGGCGCGTCGGGATCGAGCGGGATCTCGAGACGGGGGTTCAGGACCACGACGCCGGCTGCTCGCTTCCGGCCGTCGGCGCCGCGGCGGCGGGTGCACGGTACGGGTCGTCGCTCGGCTCCCCGGCCTCGCGGCGCTCGACGAAGCGCTGCAGCTCGAGGTCGAGGCCCTCCTTGCGCATGCGGAGGTCGATGTAGATGACCGCGACGAGGGCGGCCTGCACGACGGCCGTGATCGCGCCGATGAGCAGCGACAGCACGGTGGTGACCACCGTCGTGATGATCGTGATCGTGAGGTAGGTGCCGGTCGCGTTGGGGTCGATGACGATCCCCAGGAGCGTGCCGACGATCGAGACGGGCTGCACCACGACCTGCGCCGCGAAGTTGAGGATCACCGCCACCAGCAGGAGCACGCCGAACGTGCGCCAGAAGAAGCCGTCGGTGAGGCGCCACGAGCGCGCCACCGCCTGGCGGATGCCCGCCTGCTCGAGCACGATGACGCTCGGCACGAGCGCGAGCTTGACGCCCACCCACGCGCCGATGACGACGAGGCCGAGGCCGAGCACCAGGGCGATGACGATGCCCACGACGAGTCCCGTCGTCGAGACGGATGCCGCGAGCACCACGACGAGCACCAGGAACGCGACGGCGACGACGAGCGCGAGCGCGATGAGCAGCGTCCAGCCGATGAGGGGGCCGATCCGCTTCGCGGCGCGCTTCCAGAGCGCGCCGAAGCCGAGGCGATCGCCGACCGTGCCGGTCGCGACGTCGACCACCATGACGCCCTGGAGGAACGCACTCGCCACGAGTGAGATCCCGATCGGCACGAGGAAGAGGAGGAGCAGCGCGCCGACGGCGCCCGACATGATCGCGTCGACGTCGGCCGTCGTCGCGCCCTCGAGCCGGGAGAACGTGAAGACGAGGAACGGGACGAACACCGCGGCCGTCGCGACGACGGACAC
Source organism: uncultured Agromyces sp. (assembly GCA_965652625.1). Lineage (GTDB taxonomy): Bacteria > Actinomycetota > Actinomycetes > Actinomycetales > Microbacteriaceae > Agromyces. The sequence goes on along the minus strand of CBFGWW010000022.1, from coordinate 6,568 downwards.
GAGCTGCACGATGAGGCCGCTGCCGAAGGTGGGCGCCGGATTGCGCCGGAGCGTGCGGAACGGCGCCCAGAGCAGCGTGCCGAACCCGAGCGGCCGGAGGGGGAGCAGGCCCGGCTTCGGGGGCGGAGTCCACCCGCCGGCCGTGGCCGGATACGTGCCGGGCGCGGCATACGACGGCTGCCCGTCGGCGGGCCGGCCGTACGCCGGCTGGCCGTAGGCCGGCTGCGCGGGCGGCGGGTACGCGGCCTGGCCGTAGGCCGGCTGCGCGGGCGGCGGGTACGCGGGCGGGCCGTACGCCGGCTGCGCGGGCGGCGGTGCCGCGGTGGGCCCGGGAGGTGCCACGGGCGGCACGGATGCGTCGTCGGACGCGGTGCCCGCGGCATCCGATTCGTTCGAGCGCGGCGCCGGTGCGCCGGGTGCCTGCCAGTCGTGATCCGACACCTGCATGCGCTCCTTCCGGCGGGATGCCCCCATGCTCGCATACTTCCCCGTCGGCGAGGGCCGTCGTCAGGCGCCGCGATGCGGTTCGACGCGGGTTCGGCGCGCAGGCGACGTGCAGCGCGCTTCCGGCCGACGCACGGGTGGGAACGGATACAGTGGAGCCACCAGCGGCCTGCCCTCGCGGGCCCAGACGGAGACCGGACGGATGACCCCACGCGTACTCGTCGTCGACGACGACACGGCCCTCGCGGAGATGATCGGCATCGTGCTGCGCACGGAGGGCTTCGAACCGGTGTTCTGCGCCGACGGCTCCGGTGCGCTCTCCGCGTTCCGCGAGTCGAAGCCCGACCTCGTGCTGCTCGACCTCATGCTGCCCGGCATCGACGGCATCGAGGTCTGCGGCCGCATCCGCGCGGAGTCCGGCACGCCCATCATCATGCTCACGGCGAAGTCCGACACCGCCGACGTCGTGAAGGGCCTCGAGTCCGGCGCCGACGACTACATGGTGAAGCCGTTCAACCCGAAGGAGCTCGTCGCCCGCATCCGCACGCGCCTGCGGCCGGCGCCCGAGCCGGTCGTCGAGACGCTCGCCGTCGGCGACCTCACGATCGATGCGGCCGGACACGAGGTGCGCCGCGGCGACGAGCGCATCAACCTCACCCCGCTCGAGTTCGACCTCCTCCTCACGCTCGCCTCGAAGCCGCAGCAGGTGTTCACGCGCGAGATGCTGCTCGAGCAGGTCTGGGGCTACCACTACAAGGCCGACACCCGGCTCGTGAACGTGCACGTGCAGCGGCTCCGCGCGAAGGTCGAGCACGACCCCGACAATCCGCGCATCGTCATGACCGTGCGCGGCGTCGGCTACCGGGCCGGCGCGACGACCTAGGCCGGTCGCGATGTCGGCGGCCGAGACCTCCAAGCTCCCCGCCGCGGGTCGGTGGCGGGAGGTGCCGCATCGCCTCTCGGCGCTGTGGCGGCGCTCGCTGCAGTTCCGCACGGTCATCATCACGCTGGGACTCTCGGGCCTCGCGATCCTCGTGATCGGCCTCTACATCTCGTTCAGCGTCGCGTCGAACCTGTTCCAGGCCCAGCGCGAGGGCGTGCTCGAGGCGTCCAACAACGCGACCGCCGCGGCGCAGAGCATCCTCGACTCGTCGGATGCCACGGACCGGGCGTCGCTGCAGTCGCTCATGGGCTCGGCGGTCTCGACGATCACGAGCATCTCGGGGAGCTCCGACTACGCCATCTTCCGGGCGCCGGGGCAGCCCGCGAACTCCAGCGCACCGCCCGACCAGCTCAGTCGCGGGCTCGGCGGCGTCATCACGCCCGAGCTGCGGGCGCAGGTGCAGGAGAACCCGGGCGGCCAGTACTGGCAGTCGGTCGCGCTCACCAACGCCGACGGCGGCACCGACCCCGGCATCGTCGTCGGCAGCACGCTCGACGTGCCCGCGGCCGGCCGCTACGAGCTGTACCTCGGCTACAGCCTCGCCGAGGCCGAGGAGACCCTCGCCTTCATGCAGGTCACCGGGATCGTCGGTGCGGCCGCCCTGCTCGCCCTGCTCAGCGCGATCACGCTCGTCGTCGTGCGCGGCGTCATCGAGCCGATCCGCGAGACCGCCGCGACGAGCCGCCGGCTCGCGGCCGGCGACCTCGGCGTGCGCATGCCCGAGCGCGGCGAGGACGAGCTGGCGACGCTCGCCGCCTCCTTCAACGGCATGGCCGACAGCCTGCAGGCGCGCATCCGCGAGCTCGCCGAGCTCTCGGTCATGCAGCAGCGCTTCGTGTCCGACGTGTCGCACGAGCTGCGAACCCCGCTCACGACGATCCGCCTCGCGGGCGACGTGCTCTACGGGCAGCGCGAGGACTTCCCCGGGCCGACCTCGCGCACCGTCGAACTGCTGCACACCCAGACCGACCGGTTCGAGCGGCTGCTCGCCGACCTGCTCGAGATCAGCCGCTACGACGCCGGCAGCGTGACCCTCGCGACCGAGCCGACGAACCTGGTGCACCTCGCCGGCGACGCGATCGAGTCGATGCACGAGCTCGCGTTCGAGCACGGCAGCGAACTCCGCCTCGTCGCGCCCGGCGGGCACCTCGACGCCGACGTCGACCCGCGCCGGATCAAGCGCATCGTGCGCAACCTCATCGGCAACGCCATCGAGCATGGCGAGGGCCGGCCCATCGTCGTCGCGGTCGACAGCAACGAGACGGCCATCGCGCTCTCGGTGCGCGACTACGGCATGGGCATGACCGAGGAGGAGGTCGCGCGGGTCTTCGACCGGTTCTGGCGTGCCGACCCGAGCCGCACCCGCACGATCGGCGGCACCGGCCTCGGCCTCGCGATCTCGCTCGAGGACGCCGTCGCCCACGGCGGCACCCTCGACGTCTGGTCGAAGCCCCGACAGGGCACGGTGTTCCGGCTCACCCTGCCGCGCACGCCGGATGCCGCGGCGGTCGTCTCCCCGTTGCCGCTCGAGCCCGACGACCCGTCCGCCGACGCGCCGCCGCCCACCGGCGCGACGGGCGCGATCGAGGCGGAGCTCGCCGAACGGGAGGTGCACGATGCGTAGGCGGCTCGCCGCGGCATCCGTCGCCCTCGTCGCCCTGCTGCTCGCGGGGTGCGCGTCGATCCCGAGCTCCGGCCCGGTGCAGGCGGGTGACCCGCAGCCGGCCGATGCCGCGAACGACGTCGACATCCTCGTGCCCGGACCGGCGGACGGCGCGACCCAGTCGGAGATCCTCGAGGGGTTCATCACCGCCGCGCTGAGCCCGCGCAACAACTACCAGGTGGCGCGCGAGTTCCTCACCGCGGAGTTCGCCGACGAATGGCAGGCGGACGCCGGGGCGACCATCGACGTGCTCGCCGATCGGGAGCTCGTCGCCGTGAACGAGACCATGATGCGCGTCGACGCGACCCCGGCCGCGGCCCTGCTCGAGAACGGGCAGTACGAGGAGCCCGACGTGCGCACGCCGATCCCGCTCGACTACCGGTTCGAGCAGGTCGACGGGGAATGGCGCATCTCCAGCGCGCCGACGGGGATCCTCATCGACCAGATCGGGTTCACGCAGGTGTTCCGCGAGTACCCGCTCTACTTCCTCGACCCGACGTTCGAGTACTTCGTGCCCGACGTGCGCTGGTTCTCCGGGCCCGAGTCCGCGCAGACGAGCATCGTGCAGGCGATCCTCGCCGGGCCGGCCGAATGGCTCGCGCCCGGCGTGGTGTCGGCCTTCCCCGAGGGGGTCGAACTCGACCCGGCCGCCGTGCCCGTGTCGGGCGGCGTCGCGAGCGTCTCGCTCGTCGGAGCGGCGTTCGAGGACCTCTCGACCGTGCAGCGCATGCAGGCGCAGCTCGACGCGAGCCTCGTCGGCGTGCGCAACATCGACTCGGTCGCGCTCACGCTGAACGGCGTCGATCCCGCCGCGCCGCCGCTGACGCCCGAGCCCGTGCGGAACCCCCGCGTCGATCCGCGCAGCGTCGTCTACGACGGCGAGACGTTCGGGTACCTCGCGACCTCGGGCGAGGGAATCGATCCGATCGCCGGCCTCTCCGACACGGTCGCGACGCTGGCGCCCACCGGCGCATCGCTCGGGCTCGACGCCGAGGCGGTCGCCGTGCGCAACGCGAACGGCGTCTGGGTGGTCCGCACCGACGAGGAGGCCCTGCTCCTGGACCCGCGCGACGGGCTCGTCACGCCGGCGATCGACGGGCAGGGCGTCGTGTGGTCCGTCCCCGCGAACCTGCCCGACCAGCTCGCGTGGTTCGCCCCCGACGGCGACACCGCGCAGGTGCCCGTGCCATGGTCGGGCTCCACGATCGCCGCGATCGAGGTCTCCCGCGACTCGACGCGCATCGCGGCGCTGCTCTCCGACGGCGGGCGGACGCACTTCGTCGTCGCCTCGATCGAGCGCGCGGGCGACGGCAAGCCGGTCGGCCTCGGACCGACCGTGCTCGACCTCGCGGACGTGCCCGGCACGGCGCTCGACGTGGCGTGGCTCGATTCGCGGACCGTCGCCTCGATCACCGGGATCGACGGGGGCGCGACGCGCATCGTCACTCAGGAGCTCGGCGGCTTCGCCCGCGACCGCGACGGCCCCGCCGGCGGCGTGCTCATCGACGGCGGCAACAACGACCTGCGGGTGCTCACGGCGGCCGGCGACCTCGACGTGGCGAGCGGCGTGGGCTGGCAGGTCCGGGCGGGCGGCATCCGGTTCATCGCGTCGCAGCAGCCCGGCTGACGCACCTCGCGATCGGCTGCCCAGCGACCCGTCCTCCACATCGGCGTAGCCGCTCGTGAGCGGATGCCGCGCGGCCGGGTGCCGTGGCGCGGCCTCGACGACCCCGGCGACACTGGGGCATGCCCTCGGATGCCGCGCGCGACCGCGTCCCAGCCGGCGTCACCCGGTCCCCGTTCGCGACGATCAGCCGTTCGGCGCTCGACGCGCTCGCCCTCCTCGTGCCGGTCGGGTGCGCGGGATGCGGCGAGCCCGACCGCTCGGTGTGCCCGGCGTGCGTCGCCGCCCTGCGCCCTGCGCCGCGTCTCGTGCACCGCGATGCCGTCTCGGCCTGGGCGGCACTCGACTACGCGGAGGTCGTCGCCCGCGTGATCGGCGCGTACAAGGACGGGGCGCGAACGGATGCCGCGGCGCCGCTCGCCGCCGCCCTCGCCGCATCGATCGGGGCCGCGCTCGACGGCCTGCCCGCCGGCTCGATCGAGGTCTGCACCGTGCCGTCGACCCGGGCCGCGCTGCGGCGGCGCGGGTACGCGCCCGTGGACGCGCTGCTCGCCCGCCGCGGCATCCGATCATCGCGCGTGCTGCGGCCCGCCCGCGCCCGTGATGACCAGGCCGGCCTCGGCGCGGACGCCCGCCGGCTCAACGCCGACGGCGCGCTGGCCGCCCGCGCCGACCTCCGCGGGCGCCGTTTCCTGCTCGTCGACGACATCCTCACGACGGGTTCGACGCTCGCCGAGGCGGCCCGCGCGGTGACCGCCGCAGGGGGATACGTGGCGGCCGCGGCGGTGCTCGCGCAGACCCCGCTGCGTCGTGCGGGACGCTTGGCCGCTTCTCAGGAGACACCTCGTGACATCCCGAGCGCGGCAGACTACGGTGGCAGGACAGGCGTGGTCGATCCACCCTTCAGATCCGGGTGACACGCCGGTGGATGGAGGTCGTCATGGAACTGAACATCGTTGGACGAAACCTGGGAATCACCGATCGCTTCCGCTCATATGCCGCGGAGAAGGCCGAGAAGGTGACCCATCTCGCCGAACGGGCGATCTCCCTCGACGTCAAGCTGAGTCGTCACAACGAGAAGAACGGCAACACCGGGCTCGACCGCGTCGAGCTCACCCTGGTCGGCAAGGGGCCCGTCGTGCGGGCCGAAGCCGACGGTTCCGACAAGTACGCCGCGTTCGACGTCGCCCTCGGTCGACTGCTCGAGCGCATCCGCCGCGCGAAGGACCGCCGCAAGGTCCACCGCGGCCAGCGCCGGCCGACCTCGCTCCGCGAGGCGACCGACATCGGCTTCGCCGAGGTCGGCGTGCAGGCCGCAGCGCCCGAGGTGCTCGAACAGGTGCGCACGGGCAGCATTCCGGTCGTCGAGGAACAGCCCCAGGCGACCGAGGAGGACGACGTCTACTGCCCGGTGGTCATCCGCCGCAAGGTCTTCGCATCCACCCCCATGACCGTCGACGACGCGCTCTACTTCATGGAGCTCGTCGGCCACGACTTCTACCTCTTCGTCGACTCCGAGTCGGGCCGCCCCAGCGTCGTCTACCGCCGCAAGGGCTGGGACTACGGCCTGATCGGCCTCGATGACCGAGCGGATGCCTCGTCCGACGCATCCGTCGACGAGTACGAGCGCGCCACGGCCTGACACCGGGCGCCGTCGCGGGCCGGACGCGAGCCGAGGGCTCGCCTCCGGCCCGCTCTCCATGCAGCTGGCTCCCCGTCGGCACCCAGCCTGCAGCCCGCTAGCATGGCTATGATGACCGTCTGCACGGCGGTGACGGGCGTGCCCTGCGGTTCCGAACGAGGAACACGACGCCCGACGACTACAGGAGACAATTCGTGGCTTCGATTCTGGAAAGGGTCCTCCGCGTCGGCGAGGGCCGAACCCTCCGACGAC
>CBFGWW010000021.1:0-22720 GCA_965652625.1 uncultured Agromyces sp. | reverse complement strand
TCGGCGAATACGCTGGGCGGGCGAGCGTTCCCGGACGATGCAGTCAGGAGTGAGCATGGCGGAGGCCTTCCTCGTCGGCGGGGTGCGCACCCCGGTCGGACGCTACGGCGGTGCGCTCGCGAGCGTCCGGCCCGACGACCTCGCCGCCCTCGTCGTCGGCGAGCTGGTGCGTCGCACCGACCTCGACCGCGCCGGCGAGCTCGGCGCCATCGACGAGGTCATCCTCGGCGCGGCCAACCAGGCCGGCGAGGACAACCGCAACGTCGGGCGCATGTCGGTGCTGCTCGCCGGACTGCCCGACGAGGTGCCCGGCATCACGGTGAACCGCCTGTGCGCCTCGGGCATGTCGGCCATCACCATGGCGTCTCAGGCGATCCGCGCGGGCGACGCCGACCTCATCATCGCGGGCGGCGTCGAGTCGATGACCCGTGCGCCCTGGGTGCAGGCCAAGCCCGACCGGCCGTGGGCCAAGCCCGGCGCGGCATACGACACCTCGATCGGCTGGCGCTTCCCGAACCCGCAGCTGCTCGCCCGCGACAAGGCGACCTATGCCATGCCCGAGACCGCCGAGGAGGTCGCCCGGGTCGACGGCATCACGCGCGAGGACGCCGACGCCTTCGCCCTGCGCTCCCAGCAGCGCGCTGCCGCGGCGATCGCTGCCGGTCGGTTCGAGCCCGAGATCGTCGGCGTGCAGACCCACAAGGGCGAGGTGCTCGTCGACGAGGGTCCGCGCCCCGAGACGACGCTCGAGGTACTCGCGGGCCTGCGTCCCGTCGTGCACGGCGGCTCGGTCGTGACGGCGGGCAACTCGAGCGCGCTCAACGACGGCGCGTCCGCGATCCTCGTGGCGAGCGGCGAGGCGGTCGAGCGCTACGGCCTCACGCCGCGCGCGCGGGTCGTCGTCGGAACGAGTGCCGGGCTCGCGCCCGAGATCATGGGCCTCGGGCCCGTGCCCGCGACCGAGAAGGCGCTCGAGCGCTCGGGCATCGACCTCGACGACATCGGCTCGGTGGAGCTGAACGAGGCCTTCGCGACGCAGTCCATCGCGTGCATGCGCCGGCTCGGCCTCGACGAGGCGCGCGTGAACGCCGACGGCGGCGCGATCGCGCTGGGGCATCCGCTCGGCTCGTCGGGCTCTCGGCTCGTCGTGACCCTGCTCGGCCGCATGGAGCGCGAGGGCTCGCGCTACGGCCTCGCGACCATGTGCGTCGGCGTCGGCCAGGGCACCGCGCTCATCGTGGAGCGCGTGTGATGGGCGAGGCGCCCCCGCTGTCGGATGCCGCGGGCGGGCCGCTGCGCGTCGAGCGGTTCGACGACCGCGTGGTCGCCACGCTCAACCGCCCCGAGAAGCGCAACGCGATCGACCAGGCCACGATCGACGCGCTGCACCTGCTCTGCGCGGAGCTCGAGGCGATCCCGCGCATCCTGATCCTCACGGGCGCCGGCGGCGTGTTCGCGTCGGGCGCCGACATCGGCGAACTGCGCGAGCGCCGGGCCGACGACGCCCGCCGCGGCATCAACGCGAAGGCGTTCGTGCGCGTGCACGAGCTGCCGATGCCCGTCATCGCCGCGCTCGACGGCTACGCGCTCGGCGGTGGTGCCGAGCTCGCGTACGCCGCCGACATCCGCATCGCCACGCCGCGCCTGCGCATCGGCAATCCCGAGACGGGGCTGGGCATCATCGCCGCGGCCGGCGCGAGCTGGCGCCTGAAGGAGATCGTGGGCGAGGCGCGCGCGATCGAGCTGCTGCTCACGGGGCGAGCGATCGGCGCCGACGAGGCGCGCGATCTCGGCCTCGTGACCGAGCTGCACCCGGTCGACGAGCTCCTGCCCGCCGCGCACGCGATCGCCGACCGCATCGCCGCGAACGACCCGGCCGCGACGATCGCCACGAAGCGCGTGTTCCGTGCGCCCCGAGCCGAGCATCCCGCCGTGGACCTCGAGGAGCAGGCCGAGCTGTTCGAGAGCCCCGAGAAGTTCCGGCGCATGACCGAGTTCCTCGAGCGGCGGTCGAAGGACCGCAGGCACTCGGAATCCAAGCCGACCGAGAGGACCCGACGATGAGCGAGACCTCGACCGGAGCCCCGTCCGACGTCGGCGTGCTCGGCGGCGGGCGAATGGGCGCGGGCATCGCGCACGCGTTCCTGCTCGCGGGCTCGCGCGTGACGGTCGTCGAGCGCGACGCGGATGCCGCGGGCGCGGCATCGGCGCGCGTGCTCGAGTCCGTCGCGGCATCCGTGGCGCGCGGCACCGCCGACGCCGACGAGGCGGCGATCGCCGCGCGCTTCGCCACGAGCACCGACGTCGCGGACTTCGCCCGCGCGGGACTCGTGATCGAGGCCGTGCCAGAGGACCTCGAGCTGAAGATCGACGCGCTCACCCGCGTCGAGGGGGTCCTGCCGCCCGAGGCCGCGCTCGCGTCGAACACGTCGTCGATCTCGATCGACCAGCTCGCCGCGCTGCTCGACCGGCCCCACCGGTTCCTCGGCATGCACTTCTTCAACCCCGTGCCCGCGTCGTCGCTCGTCGAGATCGTGCGCGGCGACGCAACCGAGGGCACGCTGTTGGCCGAGGCGCGCGAGTGGGTGCACGCCATCGGCAAGACGCCCATCGTCGTCGCGGATGCCCCGGGCTTCGCCTCGTCGCGGCTCGGCGTCGCGCTCGGGCTCGAGGCGATCCGCATGCTCGAGGACGGCGTGGCCAGCGCCGAGGACATCGACGCGGCCATGACGCTCGGGTACAAGCATCCGGTGGGTCCCCTGCGGCTCACCGACATCGTCGGCCTCGACGTGCGGCTCGGCATCGCCGAGTACCTCTCGTCGACGCTCGGCGAGCGATTCGCCCCGCCCGCGCTGCTGCGCCGCATGGTGGCCGAGGGCAACCTCGGCCGCAAGACGGGCGAGGGCTTCTACCTGTGGGACGCGCCGTGACGCGCATCGCCGTCGCGCTCACCCCGCCGCTGCGCCAGTTCGCGCGGCTCCGCACCAGTCGTAATGGCGCAGCGCGCGCCGAAGTGGCGCACAGCGCGCCGGGAGGAACGCAATGACCGACACGATGACCGACATCCTGCCCAGCTACGTCCAGGGCCGGTGGTGGACTCCGGATGCCGCGGCCGCGGCATCGGCGACCGAGGTGCGCGACGCGTCGACGGGTGACGTGATCGCCCGCGTCTCGACCGAGGGACTCGACCTCGCTGGTGCGCTCGAGTACGCCCGCACCGTCGGCCAGGCGAGCCTCGGCGAGCTGACCTTCCACCAGCGGGCCGTGCTGCTCAAGCAGTTCGCGCTCGCGCTCACCGAGCGCAAGGCCGAGCTGTACGAGATCTCGAGCCGCACCGGCGCGACGAAGCAGGACTCGTGGGTCGACATCGACGGCGGCATCGGCGTGCTCTTCACGTACTCGGGCAAGGGCCGCCGCGAGATGCCGAACAGCAAGGTCTACATCGACGGCAACGTCGAGAACCTGTCGAAGGACGGCTCATTCCTCGGACGGCATATCTACACCCGGCTCCCCGGCGTGGCCGTGCAGATCAACGCGTTCAACTTCCCCGTGTGGGGGTCGCTCGAGAAGTTCGCCCCGGCATTCCTCGCCGGCGTCCCGACGATCGTGAAGCCCGCGACGCCCACCGGCTACCTCGCCGAGGCGATGGTGCGCATCCTCGTCGAGTCCGGCCTGCTGCCCGAGGGCTCGCTGCAACTCGTGTCGGGCAGCGTGCCCGACCTCTTCGACCACCTGCGCCTCGGCGACCTCGTCGCGTTCACGGGCTCGGCCTCCACCGCCGAGCGGCTCCGCGCGCACGACTCCGTGCAGACGGGCGGCGTGCGCTTCACGAGCGAGACCGACTCGATCAACGCCTCGATCCTGGGCACCGACGCGGTGTCGGGCACGCCCGAGTTCGACGCCTACGTGAAGCAGCTCGTCGTCGAGATGACCACGAAGGCGGGCCAGAAGTGCACCGCCATCCGACGGGCGATCGTGCCCGAGGCATCCGTCGACGCGGTCATCGACGCCGTGCGCGCCCGCATCGCCGAGCGGGTGGTCGTCGGTGACCCGCGCGCCGAGGGCGTCACCATGGGCCCGCTCGCGTCGATCGCGCAGCGCGACGAGGTGCTCCGCCAGGTCGGCCGGCTCGAGGAGGCGGGCGGCGAGCTCGTGATCGGGTCGACGGATGCCCCGAGCGTCATGCACGCCGACGGCAGCACCGGCTCGGCATCCGACGGCGCCTTCGTCGCGCCCATGCTGCTGCGGTTCGCGGATGCCGCGAGCCCCGCCCTGCACGAGGTCGAGGCGTTCGGCCCGGTCGCGTCCATCGTCGGCTACGGCTCGCTCGACGAGGCCACCGGGCTCGTGGCCCGCGGCGGCGGATCGCTCGTGACGAGCGTCGCGACGCACGATCCGTCGGTCGCCATCGCGCTCGCGTCGGGCATCGCCGCCTACAACGGCCGCGTGCTGTTCCTCGACCGCGACGACGCCCGCAGCTCGACCGGCCACGGCTCGCCGCTGCCGAACCTCGTGCACGGCGGACCGGGTCGCGCCGGCGGCGGCGAGGAGCTCGGCGGCATCCGCGCCGTGCTGCACCACATGCAGCGCACGGCCGTGCAGGGCTCGCCCGAGATGCTCACCGCCCTCACCGGCGTCTGGCACCAGGGCGCGGCGTCGCAGCCGGGCGGCGTGCACCCGTTCCGCAAGTCGCTCGCGGAGCTGCGCATCGGCGACCAGGTCGTCTCGGCGTCGCGCACGGTGACACTCGAGGACATCGAGACGTTCGCGGAGTTCACGGGCGACACGTTCTACGCGCACATGGACGAGGAGGCCGCGGCCGCGAACCCGTTCTTCCCGGGCCGCGTCGCGCACGGCTACCTGCTCGTGTCGTGGGCCGCCGGCCTGTTCGTCGACGCCGCGCCCGGCCCGGTGCTCGCGAACTACGGCCTCGAGAACCTGCGGTTCATCACCCCGGTGTCGCCCGGCGACTCGATCCGGGTCGAGCTCACGGCGAAGCAGATCTCGCCGCGCGAGACCGACGAGTACGGCGAGGTGCGCTGGGACGCGGTGCTGAAGAACCAGGACGACGAGATCGTGGCGACCTACGACGTGCTCACGCTCGTCGCGAAGGAACAGGCGCCGCAGCCGGCGTAGCGATCAGCCGCGTTCCGCGCGGCAGCCGAGCTGCGCTTCAGCCGCGCAGCGCGAGCACGAACGGGAGCACCGCGCTCGCGCCCCGCTCCCGCAGCGTCCGCGCGGCGACGGTCAGCGTCCAGCGGCTGTCGGCCTGGTCGTCGACGAGCAGGATACCGCCGACGGGCACGTCGAGACCGTCGGCGGTGAAGCGGTCCCACACGCCGGCGAGCCGGAACGCGCTGTTCCCGCCCGGGCGGCCGCTGGGGCCGCCGTTCGCCGGCACGAGCGCGCCGAGGTAGGGCATCCGCCCGACCTCCGCGATGCCACGTGCGAGCGAGTCGACGAGCACCGGCCGGGACCGCGACGGCATCGAGGCGACGGCGACGGGCCGTTCTGCCCAGCCCCAGTCGGCGAGCACGCGCACGCAGGCCGCCAGCACCTGCGGCGGAACCGGTGCGTCGGGCGTGCCGGGCGCGAGCAGCTCGCGCATGGTGCCGCCCCATCCGAGGTCGGTCAGCCGGGCGAGCGCCCGACCCTCGGCGGCCTGCTCGCCGGCGGGGATGCGGCCCTTCACCGGGACGCCGAGCCGGTCGGCGCCCGTGGGCCACGCCCGCCGCGGCTCGACGGGCACGCCCACCCGGTCGAGCGCGCCGGCGGCGGCTTCGGCGGCGCCGTCGGCCAGGCCGCCCGGGTACCAGGCGCCGGCACAGGTGTCGCACCGGCCGCACGGCACGGCCGTCTCGTCGTCGAGCGACCGCTGCAGGAACGCCATGCGGCATCCGTCGGTCTGCTCGTATTCGACCATGTGCCGCTGCTCCGCCTCGCGCTCCTGGGCGATGCGCCCGTAACGCGCGGCGTCGTAGCTCCACGGCTCACCGGTCGCGACCCAGCCGCCCAGCACGCGGCGCCCGGCGCCGTCGACGTCGAGCACCTTGAGCAGCAGCTCGAGCGGCGTGCGGCGGATGTCGACCCGCGCCTCGAGCGCCGGCGTCGACAGCGGAGCGTCGGACAGCTCGTCGATCACGCGACGGGCGCGCTCCTCGTCGGGCATCGATGCGGTCGCGAAGTAGTGCCAGATCGCCGGATCCTCGTTGCCGGGGAGCAGGAGCACGTCGGCGTTCTCGGTCGCGCGGCCCGCTCGCCCCACCTGCTGGTAGTAGGCGACGGGCGACGACGGCGCCCCGAGGTGCACCACGAAGCCGAGGTCGGGCTTGTCGAATCCCATGCCGAGCGCGCTCGTGGCGATGAGGGCCTTCACCTCGTTGCGCTTCAGCAGGCCCTCGGACTCCTCGCGCTCGTCGGGATCGGTCTGCCCGGTGTACGCCCGCACGTCGTGCCCGCGCTCGCGCAGGAGGCGCGCCGTGTCGTTCGCCGCCGACACGGTGAGGGTGTAGATGATGCCCGAGCCGGGCAGGTCGTCGAGGTGGCTCAGCAGCCAGGCGAGGCGGGTCGTGGAGTCGGGGAGTCGCAGGACGCCGAGGCGCAGCGACGAGCGGGCCAGCGGGCCGCGGATCGTGAGCACCTCGCTCCCGCCGAGCTGCTCCGCGACGTCCGCCACCACCCGGCTGTTCGCCGTCGCCGTGGTCGCGAGCACCGGCACGTCGGCCGGGATGCGGGCGATGAGGTCGCGGAGCCGGCGGTAGTCGGGCCGGAAGTCGTGGCCCCAGTCGCTGATGCAGTGCGCCTCGTCGACGACGAGCAGGCCGATGCGTCGCACGAGGGTCGGCAGCTGCTCCTCGCGGAAGGAGGGGTTGTTGAGCCGCTCGGGCGACACCAGGAGCACGTCGACCTCGTCGGCGTCGAGCCGGCGCAGCACGTCGTCCCACTCGTGGGGGTTCGTCGAGTTGATCGCGACCGCCCGCACGCCCGCCCGCTCGGCCGCGGCGATCTGGTCGCGCATGAGCGCGAGCAGCGGCGAGACGAGCACGGTGGGGCCGGCGCCCCTTCGGCGCAGCAGCAGGGTGGCCACGAAGTAGACCGCCGACTTGCCCCATCCGGTGCGCTGCACCACGAGCGCGCGCCGGCGGCCGTCGACGAGCGCCGCGATCGCCTCGAACTGCCCGTCGTGGAACTCCGCGTCGGGCCGGCCCACGAGCTCGCGGAGGGCGGCGAGGGCGTCGGCGCGCGTGGCATCGGTCGCGACGAGGGGGGTCATGCCTCCACTCTCGCCGATGCGGCCGACATCTGCCGACCTCCGCGGCATCCGCTCAGTCGCCGCGACGGATGAACCGGGCGACCAGCTCCCCGATGAGCACGGCGGTGGCCGCCGGGCCGCGCGACGGGGCATCCGGCAGCATCGAGGTGTCCGCGACCCGCAACCCGGCGACGCCGCGGACGCGCCCGAACCCGTCGAGCACCGCGTCCTCGTCGTCGGCCCGGCCCATCGGCACGCTGCCGCAGAGGTGGATCGCGGTGCCCAGGTGCGCGAGCATCCAGTCGTCGAGGGCCGCGTCGTCGTCGAGGGTCGCGTCGTCGAGCTCGGTGAGGCGCTCGAAAAGGTGAGCGAAGGCGCGCGAGCGCAGCAGCCCCACGGCCGTGCGGATGCCGAGCCGCAGGCGCCCGCGGTCGTGCGCGGCCGACAGGTAGCGGTAGTCGATCCGCGGATGCACGTCGGGATCGGCGGACTCGAGCGTGATCGAGCCGCGCGCCTCCTCACGCTGCAGGCCCACGAGCAGCACGAGGTCTCGTCCGTGGGCGACCTGCTCGCGCACCCGCCGCAGCGAGGTCCCGCGCAGTGCGCGGGCGGTCGCGAGCGGATGCCGCAGCGCCGACCTCGCCCCGCCGGCGATGGCGCTCGACGAGCCCGTGAGCAGGTGGCCCATGGTCGTCACGCACGCCATGATCTCGAGGTCGCCCGCGGCATCCGCGTCGGACGAGGCGAAGTTCAGCGCGGTCGTGAACGTCTCGGGGGCGCTCGGGTCGACCACGTCGCGTCGCGCGCGCCAGCCGACCGAGAGGTCGGGATGGTCCGTGAACGCGCGCCCCACGCCCGGTGCGTCGAGGACGACGGGCACGCCGGCGCCCTCGAGCTGCACGGCCGGACCGATCCCCGACACGAGCAGCAGGTGCGGCGTGCCGATGCCGCCCGCGCAGAGCACGACCTCGTCCGCCTCGACGACGTGCGGAGCGTTCGCGGCCCCGCCGTGCCGCGCGGCCGTATCGACGACGTCGACCCCGATCGCGCGCGTTCCGTCGAACACGACGCGACGCACGCGGCATCCGCCCCGCACCTCGAGGTTCTCGCGGTCGCGCAGGGGCGACAGGTACGCGAGCGCGGTGTTCACGCGCACCCCGTCGACGACGTTCTGCGGCACCGGGCCGACGCCCGCGGCACCCGGCGCGTTCTTGTCGGCCTCCTCGGCGAACCCGAGCTCGACCGCCGCGGCAGTGAACGCGCGGGCCACCGGATTCGGCTGGGCGGCGCGGCGCACCGGCATGGGCCCGGCATCGCCGTGGAACGGCCCGGCACCGAGGTCGAGGTCGCGTTCGAGTTCGCGCAGCACGGGGAGGACGCGCTCGAACGACCAGTCGGGACCGGCGACCTCCGCCCAGCGCGCGAAGTCCTCGGGGCGGGCCCGCACGAAGTAGCCGCCGTTGATCGTCGACGAGCCGCCCGCGATGCGGCCGCGCGCGATCGTGTACGGCAGGTCGGGCGTGAGGTGGCCGAGGTACGACCAGTTCGCCGGATGCCCCGGCATCGCGCCCTGGACGGTCGACGCGTCGAGCAGCTCGGCCGGGAACTCGTCGGCGGTTCGCGGTGCCGGCCCCGCCTCGAGCAGCACGACGTGGTGCGAGGCATCCTCGCTCAGCCGGGCGGCGAGCGCCGCGCCCGCGGCCCCGGCGCCCACGACGACCGTCGTGCGGCCGGGCCGGCGGCCGTCCGTCACGCGTGCGAGCTCCGGTGCGCGCGCACCACGTCGGTGTCGATCCGCTCGTCGATGAGCCGGAACGCCTCGTCGAGCAGGTCGAGCAGCTGCGCGTCGGCGTCGACGAGCCACTGCTCATAGGCCGCGAGGCAGACGCCGAGGCAGGTCCACGCCATCGTCTGCGGGATGAGGTCGTCCTCGGGGAGTCCCAGGCGGCGGGCGACGTGCTCGGCGACGACCTGGCGCCACGAGGCGTACCGCAGCGTCGAGTGCGCGAGCAGCGTGGGCACGTGCAGCAGCAGGTCCATGCGGCGGCGGTGGTACTCCCACTCCGACTCGGGGAAGCGGTTGAACTCGAGGATCGAGCGGCGCAGCTGCTCCATGAGCGGAAGGTCGTCGGGCAGCGACGCGAGGTGGCTGCGCATGCGGGCCAGGAGCACGTCGAAGTCGCCCCACGGCACGTCGTTCTTCGAGGGGAAGTAGCGGAAGAAGGTGCGGCGTCCGATGCCGGCCTCCCGGGCGATGTCGTCGACGGTCGTCGCGTCGAAGCCCCGCTCCATGAACATCCGCAGCGCCACGTGGCTGAGGTCGGCGTGCGTGGTGGACGGGGCGCGGCCGAGTCGTGGACGCGTCGCGGCATCATCGCCGGCGAACACCATCGCGGGAACCCCCTTCCCTAACGGCACTGAGTGTCATTAGTATCGCAATGTCACGAGAGATCGCCAACGACGGCGATCGCACATGAGGAGCATCCCATGAGTCGAAGTGAAGAGCTCGTCGCACCGCAGGGTGAGGTCGAGGACGTGATCGAGACGGATTCGCTCGTCGAGGAGGTCTCGATCGACGGCATGTGCGGCGTGTACTGATCCCGCCATGACCGCTGTCGCACCCGACACCGCCTGGCAGCTCCACCCGCAGGTCTCGGTCCGGCCCGAGCCGTTCGGCGCGCTGCTCTACCACTTCGGCACCCGCAAGCTGTCGTTCCTGAAGGACCGCACGCTGCTCACCGTCGTCGAGGGCCTTGCGGATGCCGCGACCGCGCGAGAGGCGTGCGAGGCCGCCGGCGTGGCGCCCGAGCACCTCCCCACCTACCTGCGCGCGCTCGGCACGCTCGCCGAGTCGCGGATGCTCGTGGAGCGGGCGGCATGAGCATCGTCGAGGCACCCGCCACCGGCATCCGCCCGGCAGCGCCGCCGCCCGCGGCGATGCGCCTCGTCGACCACTTCGAGCTCGGGCTCGACGCGCCGATTTGCCTCACCTGGGAGCTCACCTACGCGTGCAACCTGTCGTGCGTGCACTGCCTGTCGAGCTCGGGCCGCCGCGACCCGCGCGAGCTGAGCACCGAGGAGTGCAAGGCGGTCATCGACGAGCTCGAGCGCATGCAGGTGTTCTACGTGAACATCGGCGGCGGCGAGCCCACGGTGCGCAGCGACTTCTGGGAGCTCGTCGACTACGCGACCGCCCACCACGTCGGCGTGAAGTTCTCGACGAACGGCGTCAAGATCACGCCCGAGGTCGCTGCGAGGCTCGCGGCCAACGACTACGTCGACGTGCAGGTCTCCCTCGACGGCGCGACCGCCGAGGTGAACGACTTCGTGCGCGGACCGCGGTCGTACGAGACGGCGCTGCGCGCCATGCAGCACCTGTCCGACGCGGGGATGCGCAACTTCAAGCTCTCGGTCGTCTGCACCCGGCAGAACATCCCGCAGCTCGACGAGTTCAAGGCGATCGCCGACCGCTACGGCGCGCAGCTGCGACTCACGCGACTGCGCCCCTCGGGGCGCGGCGCCGACGTCTGGGACGAGCTGCACCCGACGCGCGAGCAGCAGCGCGAGCTCTACGACTGGCTCGTCGCCCACGGGGACGACGTGCTCACGGGCGACTCGTTCTTCCACCTCTCGGCGTACGGGCAGGCGCTCCCGGGGCTCAACCTCTGCGGCGCCGGACGCGTGGTGTGCCTCATCGACCCGATCGGCGACGTCTACGCCTGCCCCTTCGCGATCCACGAGGAGTTCCTCGCCGGCAACCTGCGCGGCGAGGGCGGCTTCCAGTCGGTGTGGCGCGACTCGTCGCTCTTCGCCGAGCTGCGCTCGCCGCAGTCGGGCGGTGCGTGCAGCTCGTGCCAGTTCTTCGACACGTGCAAGGGCGGATGCATGGCCGCGAAGTTCTTCACCGGCCTCCCGCTCGACGGCCCCGACCCCGAGTGCGTGCAGGGGTACGGCGAGCAGCTGCTCGCCGAGCGGGCGGAGACCCGCAGCATCCCGAAGCACGCCGGCGACCACTCGCACCGCACCGCTCCGCCGCGTCCGCGAACCGGCATGGGTCCCGTGCGGCTCACGCTCTCGCGACGCGAGGACCTGCAGGGGCCGCCCGTGAGCGCGTGCGCGGAGGACCCGCTCGCGGGCTTCGTGCCCGTCGCGGCATCCGATCCCGAGACCGAACGAACTGGCGCCGACCGGCGCCACCAGGGAGGCATCCGCTCCGAACTCGCGTGAGGCCCTGCGCTCCGAGACGACCGCGATGACGCGGCCGTGGTGAGGCGCGCGTCCGCGGCGAGGCGGCTCGGCGTGCCCGGAACAGGAGAGGAGAGCACCGATGGGGATGCTCGACGGAAAGGTCGCCCTCGTCACGGGCGGATCTCGCGGCCAGGGACGCGCGCACGCCGTGACCTGTGCGAGGGAGGGCGCCGACGTCGTCATCGTCGACACGCTCGACCAGATCAGCTCGGTCGTCTACCCGATGGCCAGGCAGGAGGACATCGACGAGACCGTCCGACAGGTCGAGGCGCTCGACCGCCGGATCGTGCCCGTCGTCGGCGACGTGCGCAAGCAGGGCGACCTGGATGCCGCAGTCGAGCGGGGCGTGGCCGAGCTCGGGCGGATCGACATCCTGATCGCGAACGCCGGCATCTTCTCGCTCGCGCCCGCGCACGAGCTCACCGACGAACAATGGGACGACATGATCGCCGTCAACCTCACCGGCGTCTGGAAGTCGGCCAAGGCCGTGCTCCCGCAGATGATGGAGCAGGGCGGCGGCTCGATCGTGATGACCTCGTCGATCAACGGGCTCGAGCCCGGTGCCAACTACGTCCACTACTGCGCCGCGAAGTTCGGCGTCGTGGGCGTCATGAAGACGCTCGCCCTCGAGTACGCGCCGCACGGCATCCGGGTGAACAGCGTCCACCCCGGCGCCGTGCTCACGCCCATGACGAGCTGGCAGGGCGCTTGGGACATGATGTCGGGCAAGCCCGCCGGAGAGGGCACCGAGGAGGACATGCTCGAGGCCGGCTACCACTTCCACGCGCTGAAGGGCGTCGGGTTCATGGACCCGCAGCGGATCGCGGATGCCGCGCTCTACCTCAACTCCGACCTCGCGTCGGCGGTCACCGGGGTCGCGCTCCCCGTCGACGCGGGCCACCTGCTCATCCCCGGCGTGAACGCGAACCCCGTCAAGTAGCGGGCACGACGCTCAACACCCCCAACGAAGAACCCGAACAGGAAGGACATCGAGGACCATGGCTGGACGTGTGGAGGGCAAGGTCGCCTTCGTCACCGGAGCCGCTCGCGGACAGGGACGGTCGCACGCGCTGCGGCTCGCCGAGGAGGGCGCCGACATCATCGCGGTCGACCTCTGCGGACCCGTGCCCGGGCTGCAGTACTCGCATGCGACCGAGGAGGACCTGCAGGAGACGGTCCGGCAGGTCGAGGCGCTCGACCGCCGCATCGTGGCCCGCAAGGCCGACGTGCGCGATCGCGACGCCATGAAGGCGGCGATCGAGGAGGGCGCGGCCGAGCTCGGCCGGCTCGACATCGTCGTCGGCAACGCGGGCATCTGCATCCTCGCCCCGTGGGACGAGGTCACGCCCGAGATCTGGAACGAGACGATCTCGATCAACCTCACCGGGGTGTTCAACACCGTGCAGCTCACGGCGCCGCACCTCATCGAGGCGGGCGGCGGATCGATCATCCTGACGAGTTCGGCGGCCGGCCTCAAGGGGCTGCCGTTCCTCACGCCGTACGTCGCGTCGAAGTTCGGCGTGACCGGGCTGACGAAGGCGTTCGCGCACGAGCTGGCGAAGCACAGCATCCGCGTGAACTCGCTGCACCCGACGGGCGTCGACACCGCGATGGGCGAGATGGGCGGCGAGTACCCGAGGCTGCTCGAGGGGAACGAGCGCCTGGCGGGCATGCTCACCAACTCGCTGCCCATCGACGTGACGGAGCCCCGCGACCAGTCGAACGCGGTGCTCTTCCTCGCGTCCGACGAGTCGCGCTACATCACCGCGATGGCCATGACGGTCGACGCGGGCAACACGCAGTACTGACGAACCGGAGCGGGAGATCCCCGCAGAGGGAAGGAGGCACGCGATGGGGCGTGTGGAAGGCAAGGTCGCGTTCATCACCGGCGCGGCGCGCGGACAGGGTCGCAGCCATGCACTGCGACTGGCCCAGGAGGGCGCCGACATCATCGCGATCGACGTGTGCGAGGCGGTGCCGACGAACAACATCCCGCCGGCCACCGAGGAGGATCTCGCCGAGACGGTGCGCCAGGTCGAGGCGCTCGACCGGCGGATCGTCGCCTCGAAGGCCGATGTGCGCGATTACGACGGACTGAAGGCCGCGGTCGACGCGGGCGTGGCGGAGCTGGGACGGCTCGACATCGTCGCGGCGAACGCGGGGATCGCCGGGACGCCGGCACAGGCCGCGGACATCCCCGACGACCACTGGACGACGATGATCGACATCAACCTGTCGGGCGTCTGGCACACCGCGAAGGCCACGATCCCGCACCTCAAGGCCGCGGGCGGCGGGTCGATCATCATCACGAGCTCGGACGCCGGGCTGTTCGCCTACCCGAACATGTCGCACTACGTCTCGGCCAAGCACGGGCTGGTGGGGCTCATGCGCACGCTGGCGCTCGAGCTCGCGCCCGACATGATCCGGGTGAACAGTGTGCACCCGACGACGGTCGCCACCGACATGGTGCTGAACGACTCGATCTACCGCCTGTTCCGGCCCGACCTCGAGAACCCCACGCGCGAGGACTTCGCGAACGCGGCGGTGGCGATGAACGCGCTGCCGATCCCGTGGGTCGAGGCCGTGGACATCTCGAACGCCGTGCTGTTCCTCGCGAGCGACGAATCGCGATACGTCACGGGAGTCCCCCTGCCGGTGGACGCCGGCGCACTGGTCAAGTAGCGACACGACGGAAGACGAGAACGGAGAACGAACATGGGACGACTCGACGGCAAGGTCGCGTTCATCACCGGCGCGGCCCGCGGGCAGGGCCGCAGCCACGCGTTGCGCATGGCGCAGGAGGGCGCGGACATCATCGCGGTCGACGTGGTGAAGCAGCTGCCCTCGGTGGAATACCCGATGTCCACGCCCGACGACCTCGCGGAGACCGTCCGCCAGGTCGAGGCGCTCGACCGGCGGATCGTGGCCCGCGAGGCCGACGTGCGCGACTACGGCGCGCTCAAGGCAGCGCTCGACGAGGGCGTCGCGGAGCTCGGGCGACTCGACATCGTGTCGGCCAACGCCGGCATCTTCTCGCAGGGCCGGGCCGACGAGCTCAGCGACGACTCCTGGGACGAGATGATCGGCGTCAACCTCACGGGGGTGTGGCACACCGCGAAGGCGGCGATCCCGCACCTCAGGGCGGCGGGCGGCGGCGCCATCGTCATCACGAGCTCGACGGCGGGCATCCAGGGCTTCGAGAACTTCGCGCACTACGTGTCGGCGAAGCACGGCGTCGTGGGCCTCATGCGCACGCTCGCCCTCGAGCTCGCGCCCGACATGATCCGCGTCAACACCGTGCACCCCACGAGCGTCGACACCGACATGATCCAGAACGACATGCTCTACGCCCTGTTCGCCCCCGACCTCGAGCCGGCCGCGCGCACGCGCGAGAGCCTCGGCGACCGGTTCCAGGCGATGAACGCGCTGCCCGTGCCGTGGGTCGAGCCGGTCGACATCTCGAACGCGGTGCTCTGGCTCGCGTCCGACGAGGCGCGGTACGTGACGGGCGTCATGCTGCCCGTCGACGCCGGGTCGACGACGAAGTGAGGTGGGTGTGGTGACCGACACCACCCGAGCGGATGCCGCGCCGGGCGAGCTCGCGGCGAATCGCGAACGCATCGCGGCGCACATCGTCGGCCGCGAGCGGGAGCTCGAGCTGACGCTCGCCGCCGTCGCGGCCGGGCGCGACATCCTGCTCGAGGGACCGCCGGGCACCAGCAAGACGACGATGCTCACCGCGATCACGCAGGAATGGGGCATCCCGCTGCTGTTCGTGGAGGGCAACGCCGACCTGACGCCGGCGAAGCTCGTCGGTCACCACAACCCCGCCCGGGTGCTGAAGGAGGACTACAGCGCCGACAACTTCGTGGCCGGGCCGCTCGTCGAGGCCATGCGCGAGGGCGGGTTCCTCTACATCGAGGAGTTCAACCGCGCACCTGAGGACACGCTCAACACGCTGCTCACGGCGATGGCCGACCGGTCGATCGCGGTGCCGCGCGTGGGCCGCATCGCGGCCAGGCCGACGTTCCGCGTCATCGCTTCGATGAACCCCTACGACAACGTCGGCACGACCAGGCTGTCGACGAGCGTGCACGACCGCCTCAACCGGCTCGCCGTCGACTACCAGGACGCGCCCAGCGAGGAGGCGATCGTGCGGCTGCGAACGGGCGCCCACGGCGCGGTCGGCGACCGGCTCGTCGTCGACGCGGTCGCGGTCACGCGCGCCACTCGGACGCACCCCGACGTGCGGCAGGGATCGAGCGTGCGCGGCGCGATCGACCTCGTGCTCGTCGCGATGAAGCTCGCCGAGCTCCGCGACCTCCGCTCGCCCGAGCAGGAGGGGTACGCCCAGCTCGTGCTCGACGCGATGATCGTGTCACTGTCGGGTCGCATCCACCTCGACGAGGCGATCGAGACGACGCCCGAACGCGTGCTGCGCGAGATCTGGGAGGACCGCTTCATCCTGGAGCCGGCCACCGCCGCGCCGGGATGAAGGGAGGTCCCGGCCGACTCGCCGATCCGGCGCGAGCGCCCCGACCGGCGCACCGCGAACGGGGCGCCGCTCCGGCGACGACCCAAGCAGCTCGAGGAGGAACCCACCGTGTACGACGCCACCGCCGGATCCGGGGGTGCGCCGCTGCGCGCGTCGGGAGCCCGTGACGGCCGTACGTCGGCGAAGCCGCCGCCCGGGAGCACCACGACCGGGTTCACCGACGAGGCGGCATCCATCGTCGTCGCCGACGCCGAGGCCGCGATCGATCCGATCGCCCGCACTCGGGCCCGGCAGATCGCCGCGCGCCTCGCCGTCCGGCGGCCGCGTCGCGACGCGACCAGCCGGCGCGGCATCGGGGAGCTCGGGAGCATGCCGTATCGCGGCGGCTCCGACGAGATCGACCTCGATCGCACGATCGAGGTGCTCACCGAGCGGCCCGTCCCCGAGGACGAGGACATCGTCGTGCGCGACCGCATCCGCACGAAGCGCTCGGTCGTGCTCGCGGTCGACGTGTCGGGCTCGATGCGGGGCGAGCGCGTCGCGACCGCAGCGGCGACGGTCGGCGCGCTCGCCGGCGAGCTGGAGCACGACGACCTGGCGGTCATCGCGTTCTGGTCGGATGCCGCGATCCTGCTCAACCTCGGCGAGCCCGTGAAGCCCATGGACCTCCTCGACGCGATCATGCGGATGCCGGCGGAGGGCCTCACGAACGTGGCCTTCCCGCTGGAGCTCGCCGCGAAGCAGCTGTCGCGCGCACCCGTGAAGGACGCACGCGTGGTGCTGCTGTCCGATTGCGTCCACAACGCGGGCCCCGACCCGCGCACGGTCGCGGCCCGACTCCCCAGGCTCGACGTGCTGCTCGACGCGAGCGGCGAGCGCGACGTCGAGTTGGGCCGCGACCTCGCGCGCCTCGGCCGGGGCACGCTCCACGTCGTGCAGGACTACCGGGGCGTCGCGCCGGCGGTGAGCGGGATGTTCGCCGCATGAGCGCACCACCGGCATCCGCCGCACGCACGACCACCGCAGACGCACCCGCGAAGGGAGACGAACGATGAGCAACGACTGGTTCGAGACGGTCGCCGAGGCCCAACGGCGCGCGAAGCGCCGGCTGCCGAAGTCCGTGTACGGGGCGCTCGTCGCCGGATCGGAGCGCGGCCTCACGATCGAGGACAACCTGGCCGCGTTCGCGGAGCTCCAGTTCGCGCCGCACGTCGCCGGGCACCAGCCCGACCGCAGGCTCGACACCACCGTCATGGGCATCCCGATCTCGCTGCCGGTGATCATCTCGCCGACGGGCGTGCAGGCGGTGCATCCCGACGGCGAGGTCGCGGTCGCGCGCGCGGCGGCGAACCGCGGCACGATCATGGGCCTCAGCTCGTTCGCGTCGAAGCCGGTCGAGGAGGTCGTGGCCGCCAACGCGAACACGTTCTTCCAGGTGTACTGGAGCGGCACCCGCGAGACGATGGTGCAGCGCCTCGACCGCGCGCGAGCGGCGGGCGCCAAGGGCCTCATCGCGACCCTCGACTGGTCGTTCTCGAACGGCCGCGACTGGGGGAGCCCGTGGATCCCCGAGCGGCTCACGCTGAAGGCCGCGATGCGGTTCGCCCCGCAGGCCGTGACCCGGCCGGCATGGCTCATCGATTACCTGAAGAGGGGCCACGTGCCCGACCTCACCACGCCGAACCTCGCACCGCCCGACGGTGGCCCCGCGCCGACGTTCTTCGGGGCGTACGGCGAGTGGATGTCGACGCCGCCGCCCACCTGGGACGACGTCGCGTGGCTGCGGGAGGAGTGGGGCGGCCCGTTCCTGCTGAAGGGGGTCTCGCGCATCGACGACGCGAAACGCGCGGTCGACGCGGGCGTCACGGCGATCTCGGTGTCGAACCACGGCGGCAATAACCTTGACTCGACGCCCGCAACGATCCGCATGCTCCCGGGCATCGCGGAGGCGGTCGGCGGCCAGGTCGAGGTGCTCCTCGATGGCGGCATCCGGCGCGGCGGGGACGTCGCGAAGGCGCTCGCGTTCGGTGCGCGCGCCGTGATGATCGGTCGGGCGTACCTCTGGGGGCTGGCGGCGAATGGACAGGCGGGCGTCGAGAACGTGCTCGACATCCTGCGCGGCGGGCTCGACTCGGCGGTGCTCGGCCTCGGCCATCGCTCGATCGAGGAGCTGTCGCCGGCGGACTTCTACGTGCCTCCGGGGTTCCGCCGCGAGCTCGGCGCAGAGCCCGAGGCGGAGTCGGCCGCTGCTGCGAGGCGGCCGGTACGCAAGCCGGCTGCCCGCAAGCCCCCGACGGCGACCCGGCGGGCGCCCGAACCCGCAGAGCCCCGCCCCGACGACGCGGTCGCGCTCGGCAACCTCTGAGGCGGCCGCGTGACCGGCACGGGCGGCGGCGCGCCACGACTCGTCGACCGACCGTGGCCCGAGGTGGGTCGCCCGGTCGTGCTGGTGCCCGTCGGCTCGACCGAGCAGCACGGTCCGCACCTGCCGCTCGACACCGACACGGTCGTGGCGTCGGTCGTCGCCGACGCGCTCGCCGATCGGCTGCGCGCCGACGGCGTCGATGCGGTCGTGACGCCGGCCGTCGCGTTCGGCGCGAGCGGCGAGCACCAGGCGTTCCCCGGCACGACCTCGATCGGCACGCCGGCGCTCACGTTCCTGCTGCTCGAGCTCGGCCGGTCGGCGTGCGGATGGGCCGAACGCGTCGTGTTCGTGAACGGCCACGGCGGCAACGTGGAGGCCCTCGAGACGGCTGTCCCCGTGCTGATCGACGAGGAGCGCGCGGTCGCGTGGCTGCCGTGCGTGCCGGGTCCCGACGCCCTCGGTCCCGATGTGCCGATCGACGCGCACGCCGGGCGGTCCGAGACGTCGATCGTGCTCGCGCTCGACCGCGACCGCGTCCGGGCCGACCGGATCGAGCAGGGCAACATCGCCCCGATCGGCGAGCTGATGCCCGCACTTCGCGAGCACGGGATGCGACCCGTCGCGCCGAACGGCGTGCTCGGCGATCCGCGCGCGGCGTCGTCGGACGAGGGCGCCTCGCTCGTCGCGGCCATCATCGACGAGGCGTGGGCGCGACTGCGGCACGGGCGCGTCGACGCCCGCGGTCGTCTCGCACGCCCGGTCAGCGAGCCGGGGCCCGACGTCGATCCGACCTCCGGGGCGGTGTCGTGACGGCACGCCTGCCCGACGGCTTCACCGTGCGGCTCAACCGGCACACTCGGGTCGTCGACGACGGAGCGGTGCTCGTCGGGGGCTCGCCGACCCGCATCTCGCGGCTGAAGCCACTGGCCCGCGACCGCCTCCGCGACGGCGTGCTGACGGTGACGGATGCCGCGTCCCGGGCCCTCGCCGACCACCTCCTCGCGACGGGCATGGCCGACCCCGTCGTGCATGCGCTCCCGCCGGTGGACCTCGCCTTCGCGACCGTCGTGATCCCCGTGCGGGATCGCGCACGCCAGCTCGACCGGCTCCTCGCCGGGCTCGGGGGCGCGCTGCGCGTGATCGTCGTCGACGACGCGTCCGTCGACGCGGCATCCGTTCGCGCCGTCGCGCAGCGGCACGGTGCCGAGCTCGTGGCGCTCAGGCGCAACATCGGCCCGGCCGGGGCGCGGAACGCCGGGCTCGCGCGCGTCACGACCCCGTACGTCGTGTTCGTGGACTCCGACGTCGTCGCGGTGCCCGACGCGATCGCGCTCATGCTGCGGCACTTCGCCGACCCGGGGCTCGCGATGGTCGCTCCGCGGGTGCTCGGCCTCGAGGGCCCCGACGCCAACTGGATCACCCGCTACGAGGACGCCCGATCGTCGCTCGACCTCGGCAGCGACTCCTCGAGCGTGCGGCCCCGGTCGCCGGTGACGTGGGTGTCGAGCACGTGCCTCGTCGCCCGGGTCGACGCGCTCGGCGACGGGTTCGACGCGGACATGCGGGTCGGCGAGGACGTCGACCTGGTCTGGCGCCTCGTCGACCGCGGACTCCGCGTGCGATTCGAGCCCGCCGCGACCGTGCGGCACGAGCACCGGTCGACCCTGCGAGCGTGGCTGGGCCGCAAGTTCTTCTACGGCACGGGCGCGGACCCGCTGGCCCAGCGGCACCCCGACGACATCGCGCCGGTCGTGCTGCCGCCGTGGGGCGCTGCCGTGCTCGTCGCGCTCGCGGCGCAGCGCCGGTGGTCGCTGCCCGCGGTGGTGGTCGTGCTCGCGACCACGGTGCTGCGGATCGGCCGCCGGGCGAGGGCGGTGCGGCATCCGTACCGCCTCGCGTCGCGTCTCACGGGCTACGGATTCATCGGCGCGATCGCGCAGGGCTTCGCGCTGCTGCTGCGGCATTGGTGGCCACTGACGGCGATCGGATGCCTCGTCTCACGCCGCGTGCGGCGCGCGGTCGCGGTCGCGGCGATCGCCGACACCGCCTGGGAGTTCGCCCGCACGAAGCCCCGGCTCGACCCCGTACGGTTCGGCGTCGCGCGCCGCCTCGACGACGCGGCCTACGGCGCTGGCGTATGGTGGAGCGCGATCCGGGGGCGATCGGCGAGGGCGCTGCGGCCCGACGTGCGCCGTCGCAGTTGAGCCGCGGTCGCAGGGGGATTGAAGCGGCTCCTCGGTCGCGTTAGCGTGGACTCCAACGACCCCCCGGACCCTGGGATCGGACCCTACCAGCCGCCTCGGCAGCACTCCGATTCCACATGGGGGTCTGGGACATGCACCGAATCCACTATGGAGCGGTCGCGTACCTCACCGGTGACGAGATCGCTCGAGCCGTGCTCGACTACGCGGCCGTGCTCGCCCGGAGCTCAGACGTCGACGTCGTCGCGATGCCCGTGCGGGAGCCCGACGGATCGCTGCGCGAGCTGCGGATGCTGCTCGGCAGCGGGTTGCCCATCGCCGCGACGGACGTCGGTCCGGGCAACCCCGAGGAACTCCACGACGACGTGCTCATCGCCGAACTGCAGCGCCGCGCCGCGAGGCGTCGGCACACGGTGCGGAGCCTGACGCCACAGGAGGCCGCGGACGCCGCCGCCGCCGCCGAGGGCGACTTCCTCGACTACTGAGCCGGGTCCCGGCGTGCAGCGCCGGCCTCGGGGGAACGCCCCGCCGCTCAGAAGATGAGGCGGCGCGCGACGAGCTGCTCGGCGACGGAGGTGAGCGGCAGCTGGTGGCTGCGCGCGTAATGCCGCAGCATCTCGAACGCCTCTTCCATCGAGACGCCGTGGGTGTGCCCCAGGACCCCCTTCGCCTGCTCGATGGTGACCCGGGTGTTCAACGCGAGCTGCAGCTGCTCCCGGGTCGTCTCGGTCGCTCGCATGGTGCGCTCGTGCAGGATGCCGATGGTGGCCACGTCGGCGAGCGCCTGCGCCGCGCGCAGGTCGTACGCGTTGAGCTCGCCGGTCTCGGTCCGGAGGAGGTTCAGCGAGCCGATCGTCGTGTCGCGCAGCCGGAGCGGGATCGCGTACGCCGAACGATAGCCCGCGTCGAGCGCCGCTCGATTGAACGGTTCCCAGCTCGCCGGTGCCCGCGCGATGTCGGAGACGGAGACCACCGCGCCCGTGCGGAAGCTGTCGATGCACGGTCCGGCCTCGGCGGACAGTTGAATGGTCTCGACGAGACGGGTCTCCTCGTTCGTGGAGACGACGACCTCCAGTTCGCCGTCGTCGCCCACGAGCAGCAGCCCGGCCGCGGAGACGTCGAGGAGGGTGCGGCAGCTGTCGACGAGCGCCTGCAGGAGCTCGACGAGGTCGTAGTCGTCGACGAGCGTGTCGGCCAGGCCCGCGAAGACGTCGAGGATGCGGTCCTGCCGATCGGTGTCCCTCATCGAACGTCCTCGATGCGGTTCCCGACCATGCGGAACTTGAGCCGACGCGACACGATGTCCTCGGCGATCTCGCTCATCGGCCGCTTCTCCGTGAGCGCCTGGCCCTGGATGAGCGCATGGGCGTCCTCCGCCGAGACGCCGAGCTGGGCGATCACGAAGCCCGTGGCCTGGTGGATCGTGCGGCGCGAGTGACGGTCCTGGCCCTCGTCGAGGGCCACGGCGAGTCGCACCGCGCGCCGGAGCACGTGGCGCGAGATGAGGTCGGCCATGGCGCCTGCCTGTTCCGCCTGCTCGGCCGGCAACTCGGCCGGCCGCTCGTTGTAGAGGTCGAGCGCGCCGATGCGCATCGCGCCGATGGACAGCGGGAAGGCGAACAGCGCGCCGACGTTCTCCTCACGGAGTGCGTCGGAGAAGGCCGGCCAGTTCCGCCGGGGATGGTTCCGGATGTCGGGCTCGAGGATGGGGCGACCGAGGTCGACCGTGTCCCAGCACGGGCCCTCGCCGAGGTCGAGCTGCAGCTCGTCGACCCGTGCCGCCGTGTCGTCGCTCGCGGCGACGGTCTCGGAGCCGAGGAACCGGCCGAGCGTCGACACTGCGGCTCCCGACATCGGGATCGCGACGAGCACGGAGGTCGTGAGGTCCTCGTCGACGAGATCGGGGCGCGACAGCTCCTCGATCGCCTCACCGAATCGATCGGCCATCGCCCACCTCCTCGTCCGGTGCCGGCATCCGTCTCGCCATCGCGGTCACGGACACGTTTTCACGGTATCGCAGCACTTCCGGTGCGCGAGGGGGTTGCGGTCGACGCGATTGCCGATACGGGACGCGACCTTTCCGACACCCGATTCCGGCGTGCGCTCAGCGGTTCGGCGTCCACCCGATCGCAGGGCCGACGTGCTCGGCGATCGAGGCC
>CBFGWW010000020.1:0-22743 GCA_965652625.1 uncultured Agromyces sp. | reverse complement strand
TCGGGTGCCGTCTGGTGGAGTTGAGGGGGGGTATCGCCCCCCAGTGCCGCGTCCCGATCGGCAACCTCGTGGCGGTGCGCTCGGCAGCGCCGCGCCAGGTGTCCGTGTCGGGGTGGGCCATCGACCCCGACACCGTCGCACCCATCTCGGTGCACGTCTACGTGGGCTCCACCGGGACCGCGACCACGGCCGACGGCGATCGGCCCGACGTGGCGGCCGTGTACCCGGCGTACGGGTCGAAGCACGGGTTCTCGTGGACCGGAACGGTGGCGCCGGGTTCCTACAACGTGTGCGCCTACGGGATCAACAACGGCGCCGGCGGCAACGTCCTGCTCGGCTGCCGGACGGTGACCGTCGCGCCCGATCCGGCTCCGCCGCCGCCGACGGACTCGCGGTTCGCCCCGATCGGCAACCTCGAGGCCGCGGTTCGCGCGGACGGCGGCGGGGCGGTGTCGGGCTGGGCGCTCGATCCCGACACGTCGGCCTCCATCGACGTGCACGTGTACGTCGACTCGAGCGGCACGGCGCTGCGCGCGACGGGTTCGCGGCCCGACGTGGCCGGCGCGTTCGGGCTCGGGCCCGACCACGGATTCTCGGCGGTGCTCCCGATGGGTGCGGGTCCGCACCGTGTGTGCGCGTACGCGATCGATGCGACGAACGCGCCGCCCGCCGCGATCGGGTGCATCGACGTCCCGTAGCGCGACGGTAGGATCGTCAACGCCCTGTGTCGACGGCGCCGCATCGCGCCTGTGAGAATCGAGCTTCGCCCTGCACACCCTGACTCGTGCCCTCCGACGGCCGCTCCCGCTCTTCCTCAGCGTGTGGGCCGGCCTCATGATCGCTGCGATCGCGTGGGCCGTCGCGACCCCGCTCGCCGGCAGCCCCGACGAGCCGGCGCACATCATCAAGGCGGCGTCGGTCGCCCGCGGCCAGTTCGTCGGCGATCCGACCGACCAGCCCGCGGTCCGCTCCGTGCAGGTGCCCGAGGGGATCGCCACGGCCGCGCAGTGGCCGTGCTACGCGTTCGCGCCGGCGACGCCGGCGAGCTGCCTCCTCGACGTCGCCGACGGCGCCGACCTCGAGCGCGCGGACACGTCGGCCGGGCTCTACAACCCGACCTACTACCTGCTCGTCGGATGGCCGAGCCTCCTCACCGACAACACCTCGGTGGCCGTGATCGGCATGCGCGTGGTCGGCGCGATCCTCGTGTCCTTCTTCCTGGCCGCCGGCTTCTCGGCGCTCCACCGGCTCAATCCGAACCGGGTGACGGCGTTCGGGCTCGCCGCGGCCGTCACGCCGATGGTCCTGTTCCTCGCCTCGGCCGTGAATCCCAACGGCCTCGAGATCGCCACGGGCTTCGCGCTCCTCTCCGCGCTGCTGCTCGTGCTCGGGCGCGTCCCACTCGAGCGACGATGGCCATGGCTGGTCCTGATCGGCGCGTCGGGCGTGCTGCTCGCGCAGACGCGGGGGCTCTCGCCGCTGTGGATGGCCGTCATCGCCGCCGTCGCCATCATCGTGACGCCCTGGCCGCAGGTCATCCGGGAGCTGCGCCGATGGCCGGTGATCCTGACGATCGCGGTGCTCGGCCTCGGCGTGCTCGCCGCCGTCGGCTGGACGTTCGCGACCGGCAGCCTCGGCAGCATGGGCAACTTCCCCGGCGCGACGGACTCGCCGAGGCGGGCGTTCCTCGTCATGCTGTTCCGAACGTTCGACCCCGGCCTCTTCGGCGTCTTCGGCTGGCTGGACACGCCCGCGCCGGCCTTCGTGCTGGCGTTCTGGTCGTTCCTGGCGTTCGCCCTCGTGGTCGCCGCCGTGGTGGTGTCCAGGGGGCGCCGCACGTGGGGCCTCGCCGTCGCGGTCGTCGCGCTGCTCATCGTCCCCGCGGTCGTGCAGGCGGCATCCGTGCAGGCCAGCGGCTACATCTGGCAGGGACGATACGCCCTCGTCGCCTACCTCACGCTGGTCGCGCTCGCGACGGCCATCGCGGCATCCGCGCTCCCGGCGTCGAACCCGTTCCCCGATCGCTGGCGCCGTCGGCTCGTCGCCTGGATCGCCGGGCTCGTGGTCCTGGGCCAGACGTGGGCGCTGTTCGCGACGTTCCAGCGGTACCAGGGCGGCATCCCCGTCGACGAGGTCATCCTGCATCCCGTGTGGACGCCCCCCGGCGGCCTGTTCCCGTGGCTCGCCGTCATCGCGATCGCGACGGGGTTCACGGCATGGGCCGCCATCGCCGGAACGGCGCCGATCGACCGTGCACCCGCCGACGAGGCCGACACCGAGCCCGAGGCCGCGATCCCCGCGAGCTGAGGCGTGTCTCCAGCGCGGCCTGGCCGGGTGAGATGGTGCACGATCGCTGCCCGCGACCGGGCGGCGCGCCGCTCGACCGCGACCTAGCCGCGCGACACCGGATCGGGGAACGGCTTGTACGTCGGCGTGGACGGGCTGGCCTGGATGTCGAGTTGGAGCGAGCTGATCAGCATCTGCGTCCCGATCATGAGCGGGAGCGCCGCGAGCATGACGGTGCCGGCGGTGGCGATGACCGAGCCGACGATCACGAACGCGATCCAGATCGCGACGCCGAGTCCGAACAGGAACGACGCGAGGCCGAGGAAGAGCAGCAGCGCGATCGGCGAGAACGACCAGAGCACGTACCGGTACCAGATGCGCCGCCAGAAGCCGCGGAACAGCAGGTCCATGAGCTCGGGGACCACCTTGCCGAGCCGGATGCTCGACACCTCCTCGCCGTAGACGGCGGGGACGGGGACGTCGACGGCGGAGACCTGCTGGATGTTGAGGTGGATGAGCAGGTCGTTCTCGAACGAGTAGCGCTTGGCGACGTGGTCGAGCGGGATGTTCCGCAGGACGTCGGTGCGGACGGCGGTGTAGCCGTTCTGCGGGTCGAAGAGGTGCCAGTAGCCCGAGGCGAGCTTGGTCATGAACGAGAGGACGACGTTGCCGAAGACGCGGTAGCGCGGCATCCCGTGGAAGGATTCGGGCGCGTAGAAGCGATTGGCCTTCGAGAAGCCGTAGCCGTCGTCGGTGACGCGGTCGAGCAGCGCGGGCAGGTGCTGGGGATCCATCTGGGCGTCGCCCGCCATGACGACGTCGATGTCGGCGCCGAGCTCCATCGCGGCGCGGTGTCCGGTGATGATCGCACCGCCGACGCCCTGGTTGACCTCGTGGCGGATCAGGGTCACGCGGGGGTCGTCGAGCGACCGGACGACCTCGCTCGTGCGGTCGGGGCTGCAGTCGTCGACGATGACGATGTGGTCGACGAAGTCGGGCATCGTCTCGACGACCGTGGCGATCAGGGCTTCTTCCTTGTACGCGGGCACCACCGCCGCGATCGTCGCATTCTTGTAGACCACGTCAGGCGTCCTCTGCGCTTTCCTTGCTCGTCTCGTCGCCGCGCTTGGGTGCGAAGACCCAGAAGCGGTACACGAAGTAGTTCCAGATCGTCGTCATGACCGTGGCCACGACCTTGCCGACCGCCCACCCGGCAGGGGTGAGGTCGATGAGGCCGACGATGGCGGCCGTCGCGAGCGTGTTGAAGACCACGAGCACGGTGTACCGGAACAGCGCCCGGCCGTGCGGGGCATCCGACCCGAACGAGAACACGCGCTGGATCGTGTACGTGAACGCGAAGCTGAGCACGAACGCGATGCCGGCGGCGAGCCAGGTGGGGAAGCCGAACACCTCGCGGAACAGCCACAGCAGGCCGAAGTCGAAGAGGAACGCGGCGACGCCGGCGATCAGGTAGCGCAGCGCGCTCCAGTCGACGAGCGCAGGACGGTCGCGCCCCTCGGTGTCCGCCATCGTCGCTTCCCGGCTCACGCCGTGACTCGCTGCGAGATCACGTGGTCGACGACCTCGTGCGACGGCAGGATGGTCGCCCGCTCGGCGGCCGCGCTGACGCGTCCGTCGATGACGTCGTTGAACCGGGCGAACTGCGCGGTCAGCGGCTCGACCGAGGTGATGACCTCGGGGATCTCGATGATCGTCTGCTGGCGGTAGGCGGGGCCGTCGCCGATGGAGTCCTCGGAGACGTGACGGTAGATCGTCACGTCCCGGCGGAGCAGGTCGACCTCGATGAGGCGGTCGAGCTCGTAGATCGACAGGCTCCGGATCTTGTGCTGGCCCACCCGGCTCGCGGAGATGCGCGCGACGGCCCCGTCCTCGAAGCCGAGGAGCGTCTCGGCGACGTCCTCGGCCCCCGGCACGGAGTTCGGGTGGAAGAAGCCGAGGCGGCTGTCGACGCTCGCGGGCGCCGAGCCGATGAGGTTGATCGCGAGGTCGACGTCGTGCACGAGGAGGTCCCAGGCCACCCCGGTGCGGATGCGGGGCGCGTAGGGGGAGTGGCGCGTGGCGGTGACGTGGAGGGGGTCGCCGAGTGCCGCGCGGGCCGTGAGCACCGCGGGGTTGTAGCGCTCGAGGAGGCCGCACATGATCGGCACGTCGCGAGTCTCCGCGAGCTCGAGGATCTCGCGCGTGTGCAGGAGGTCGTCGGCAACCGGCTTCTCGATGAGCAGGGGCTTGTCCTGGTTCAGCACCTCGAGGGCGAGGCCGTAGTGCGCCTCGGTCGCGGCGGCGACGACGACCGCGTCGACGTCGTGCAGGTCGGGGAGCTCGGGCGCCCAGGCGGCGCCGAGCCGGTCGGCCATCTCGCGGCCCACGCTCTCGCGCGGGTCGACGAGCACGGCGAGGGTCGCCTGGTCGGACTGGGAGATGACGCGGGCGTGGTTCGCGCCCATGTTGCCGGCACCGACGAGGGCGATGCGCTTCACTGCGGCCATGTCATGCTCCCGCCACGTCACGCACGGACGCGATGATGTGGTCGAGGTCGGCGTCCTCGAGGGCCGGGTGCACCGGCAGCGAGACGACCTCGCCGACGATGCGTTCCGCGACGGGCACGTCGCTCGTGCGGACGAGCGGGTTGTCCCGGTACGCGTCGTAGTCGAACACGAGCTTGGGATAGTAGACGCCGCTGCCCACCCCGCGGTCGAGGAGCTGCTGCACGAACTCGTCGCGGGACACGCGCGCCTCGGGCGTGACGCGGATCGTGAACTGGTGCCACACGTGCTCGCGGCCGTCGAGCTGGCGGGGGACGATGACCCCGGGAACGCCGTCGAGGCCCTCGACGAGTCGCGCGGCATTGCGGCGACGGCGCTCGACGGTCGAGTCGTAGCGCGCGAGCTGGGGGATGCCGATCGCGGCCTGGAGGTCCGTCATCCGGTAGTTGTTGCCGGCCATCTCGTAGACGTAGCGCGCGCGCATGCCCTGGTTGCGGAGCAGGCGCAGGCGGTCGGCCAGCTCGTCGTCGTCGGTCGTGATCACGCCGCCCTCGCCCGTGGTGAGGTTCTTCGTGGCGTAGAGCGAGAACGTGCCGAGTCCGTAGCCGCCGGCCGAGCGGCCGTGGTAGCGCGCGCCCTGCGACTGCGCGGAGTCCTCCAGGATCCGGAGGTCGTGCTCCTCGGCGATCCGCACGATGGGGTCCATGTCGGCCATCTGGCCGTAGAGGTGCACCGGGAGCAGCACCTTCGAGCGCGAGGTGAGCTGCGCGGCGACCGCGTCGGGGTCGATGTTGAAGTCGTCCTCGCGGATGTCGGCGAACACGGCGGTCGCGCCGGCCTCGAGGATCGCGTTCAGGGTGGCGACGAACGTGAACGGCGTGGTGACGACCTCGTCACCCGGCTCGAGCTCGAGGACCTGGAGCGCGGCGATGAGCGCGGTGGTCCCGTTGTTGACGGCGACGGCGTGCTTCGTGCCCGCCTGCTCGGCGAAGGCGGCCTCGAACTGGGCGACCTTCGGTCCCTGGGCGATCGCGCCGGATCGCAGGACCTCGAGCACCAGTGCTTCCTCGTCCGGTCCGAACTGCACGGTGGTGATGGGGATCATGTGGCCTCGTGGGGGTGGATTGGGTGGTGCCGACGACCGGCACGACCCACCAATGTACCCGGTGGTCCTGCGCCGGCTCCGCGCGGATCGCGTTCCGCGGCTGCGACACTCGTAGGATTGGACGAGCGTGCCCCGCGGTCGTGGCACACCAGAACAATCTACCGTGTCGTCAGCGGCTGAACTCACGAGCCGCCTGTGAGGCAAAGTGAACAGCATCCATCCCACCGCCGTGGTCGACGGCGACGTCGTGCTCGGCACCGGCAACACGATCGGTCCGTTCGCGGTCATCACGGGTCCGGTCGTGCTCGGCGACGACAACTGGATCGGCACCGGCGTCGTGATCGGCGCGCCCCCCGAGGTGCGCAGCTGGCCCCATCCGACGGATGCCGCGGATCGGTCCTCCGGCAACGGCATCACCATCGGCGACGGCAACGTCCTGCGGGAGTACGTCCAGGTGCACCAGGGCTGGAAGGAGCGGACGCGGATCGGCGACGGCGCGTTCATCATGAACCAGTGCTACCTCGCGCACGACTCCGTCGTGGACGACGGCGCCACGCTCGCCTCGAGCGTCCTGCTCGCCGGCCACGTGCACGTGGGCGCGGGCGCCACCCTCGGCCTCGGCACCGCGGTGCACCAGTTCCGCACCATCGGACGCGGCGCCATGATCGGCATGTCGGCGGCGGTCACGAGGGACGTCCCGCCGTTCGCGAAGGCGTTCGGCAATCCCGCGGCGGTGCGCGGCGCGAACGTGATCGGCATGGAGCGGTCCGGGGTCGACGGCGCGATCATCGCGGCGCTCGCCGCGGTCTACGCGGGCGAGTCGGACGACGTCGCGGACATCGCCGACGACGCCATGCGCGCGGCCGTCGAGGCGTGGGTCTCGACGCGCGCGGCCCGCGGAGCCGCGGAGTGAGCGCGCCGGCGCCGGCGCCCGCGCCCTCGCGCCGGGCGCGCGTCCTCCTGTTCGTCCTGCCGTTCTCCGTCTTCGCCCTGCTCGGCATCCTGTGGTCGCTGGCGTCACCCGTGTTCAGCGTCCCCGACGAGAACGCGCACGCCACCAAGGCCATTGCGCAGGTGCGCGGGCAGATCATCGGGTACACGCTGCCCGACGTCCGGCACATCGTGGTCGACCTGCCCGAGGGGTACCACTACACCCAGGACACGCTCTGCTACGCCACGCGCCCCGACGTCTCGGCCGAGTGCGCCGTCGACTTCGGCGACGAGAACGGCCAGGCCTGGTTCAACACCTGGGTCGGTGCGTACAACCCCGTCTACTACTACCTCGTCGGGTGGCCGAGCCTGCTGTTCGACGGCAACGCCAGCATCATCGCCATGCGCATCGCCAGCTCCCTGGTCGGCGCCGCGCTCCTGGCCTGGGCCTTCCTCGCCGCATCGTCGGGGGCGCGATCGCGCTGGATGCCGCTCGGCGTCGCCTTCGCTGCCGCGCCCATGAGCATGTACCTCATCGGCGCCGTCAACCCGAACGGCGTCGAGCTCGCCGCCGCGGTCGCCCTGTGGGCGGGCACGCTGCGGTTGCTCGAGACCTTCCGCGACGGCGGACGACCGTGGTCGTCACGCAACTCGCTGTGGGCCGGCGTGGCGGTCTCGTCCATCCTGCTCGTGAACGCCCGGGCGCTCGGTCCGCTCTGGCTCGTGATCGTGGTCGCACTGTGCTGCCTCGCCGTCGGCTGGACCCCGGTCCGGCGGCTGTTCACGACCGGCGCCAGCTACTGGTGGCTCGGCGCCATCGCCGTCGGCGGCCTGTTCTCGCTCGCCTGGACGCTCTCGGGCGGCAGCCTCTCGAACCAGGCCGAGGCCTCGGACGCGCCCCTCGTCAACGGGACGTTCCTGCAGGGCTTCGCGCACACGCTGCGCACGACCCCGTGGTACCTCCAGCAGGCGGTCGGCTTCTTCGGCTGGTTCGACACCCCCTTGCCGGTCTGGGCGTACTGGCCGTTCGTCGCGGCCTTCGCCGTGGTCGTCGTGCTCGCGTTCATCGCGACGCGCCGTCGGAGCGTCCTCGTGCTGTCGGCCGTCGTCCTCGCCGCGATCCTCGTCCCCGCGCTCGTGCAGGGCTACAGCGTGCACCAGACGGGCATCATCTGGCAGGGCAGGTACGGACTGTTCCTCTACCTCGGCATCACCGTCGTCGCCGCGTGGCTCCTCAGCCGCGACGCGGGCGCGCTCGACCGCGTGGCCTCGCGGGCGGCGTGGGTCGTCGGCGCCCTCCTCGCCGGGTACGGCGTCATCGCCTTCTTCCTCGTCCTCGTGCGGTACGTCGTCGCCGACGACCCCCTCGGCGAGATGCTGACGGCTCCCGAGTGGCAACCCCCGCTCGGCTGGCTCGCCCTCACCGCCGGCTACGTCGTCGTGTCGCTCGGACTCGTCGCGCTCCTGGGTTTCGCCACCCGATGGATCGTCCGCCGCGAGGCCGTCGTGCCCGCCGCCGATGAGCCGCGTCCCCTCGCGGAGGCCACGGCCCGTGGCTGAGCCCCGGGTCGCGATCGCGTACGACTGCCTGTTCCCCATCGACGCGGGCGGGGGCGAGCGGGTCTACCGCCGCATGGCGGAGCTGCTCGCCGAACGCGGCAGCACGGTCGACTACGTGACCCGCCGCGGCCGCGAGGTGGGCACCGACGCGGGCTTCACGGTCGTCGGCGTGTGGAGCGGCGACATCGCCGACGCGTCGGGCACCCGCACGACGTCGAGCGCCGTCGGATTCGCCCTCGCGCTCTTCCGGTACTTCATGCGCCATCGCCGCGATCACGACCTCGTGGTCGTCGCGGCCCTGCCGGTGCTCAACGTGTTCGCCGTGCGGTTGGCGCTCCTCGGCACGGGCACGGTCGTCGCGACCGACTGGCTCGAGATCTGGACGTGGCGCAAGTGGCGCGCGTACTCGGGCGCGCTCGTCGGCACCGTGGCGTTCGTGCTCCAGTCGCTCGGCGTGCACGTCGGCCGCATCCAGACGGTCAACAGCGGCTTCACCCGCGACCGGCTTCGGCGCCATCGGCGCCGGGCGGACCCGATCGTGCTCGGGCTCGTCGACGTGGTCGGCGAGGGCACGGATGCCGCGGGCCCGACCGCGACGCCGCCGTTCGCGCTCTTCGTGGGCCGTCACATCCCCGACAAGCGCCTCGACGCACTGCCGCCGGCGCTCGCCGCAGCGCGCGTGGCCGTGCCGCGACTCGAGGCGATCGTCGCGGGCTCAGGGCCCGAGACCGACGCCGCTCGACGCGCCGCCGAGGCCTCGGGCGTCGCCGGCGCCGTGCGATTCGCCGGGCGCGTGCCCGACGCCGAGCTCGAGCGGCTCATGCGCGAGGCGGCGGTGCTGGTGAACCCGTCGGCGCGCGAGGGCTTCGGTCTCGTGGTCGCCGAGGCGGCGTCCCACGGCACGCCGTCGGTCGTCGTCGCGGGCGAGGACAACGCGGCGGCGGAGCTCGTGGTCGACGGCGAGAACGGGTTCGTCGCGGCATCCGTCGCACCCGACGTGCTCGGCGCGGCGATCGTGCGCGCCGTCGAGGGCGGCGACTCGCTGCGGAGGACGACGGCGGCCTGGTTCGCGCGCGAGAGACGGGCTCGCTCGCTCGCCGGCTCGGTGGCGGAGCTCGTCGAGCGGTGGCGGGCCGTCAAGCCGCGCTGAGCGCGTCGAGGAGCGCCGCGCGCGTGGCGGCGGCGGTGGCGTCCCACGAGAACTCCGCGGCTCGGGCGAGGCCGGCGCGCGACATCCGCTCGCGCTCGGCGGGGGAGTCGAGGAGCGACCGGATCGCCCCGGCGATGGCGCCGGGGTCGGTCGGGTCGACGTACACGGCCGCGTCGCCCGCGACCTCGTGCATGACGGGGATGTCGGAGACGATCACGGGGCAGCCGCGCGCCATCGCCTCGAGCGGCGGGAGGCCGAACCCCTCGAACCGGGTGGGGAACACGAGTGCCGTCGACTCGGCGTAGAGCTCGTCGAGCTCGTCGCGCGTGAGCCAGCCGCGCAGGGTCACCGTGTCGCCGAGGCCGAGTCGTTCGACGACGGGCGCCAGCGGATCGTCGCCGTGGCTGCCGGTGACGACGAGGTGCGGCCGCTCGTCGGCGTCGAGCCGGGCGAGCGCATCGAGCAGGGTCTCGAAGCCCTTGTGCGGCATCCGATTGCCCACCGCGAGGAGCCGGTCGTCGCGTCGCGCCGGTCCGCCCGCGTCGGCAACCACGCGAGACCCGGCGAGCGCCGTGACCACGACCCGGTCCGCCCGGACGCGCAGGAACTCGACGATGTCGTCGCGCGAGGCCCGGCTCACCGTGAGCACGCGGGTGGCGGCACGGGCGGCGAGGCGGATCATGGTGCGCAGGATGCGCGAGTAGGCGCCTGGCACGTACTCGGGATGCCGGAACGCGAGCAGGTCGTGCACGGTCAGCACGACGGGCACGCGCGAGCGCCACGGACCGAAGTTCGCCGGGCAGTGCACGAGGTCGGCCCCGAGCCGCCGAGCGGCGCCCGCGACCGCGACGAGCTCGCCGCGCGCCCAGGCCACGCGGTCCTCGCCGCTGAGGCCCGAGTCCACCACGCGTCCGGGGAACCACGACGTGTCGGTCGCGGCGAGCTCGGTCGACGCCCACCCGACGAACTCGAGGTCGGGGTCGTCGGCGGCGAACCGCGAGTAGACCTCGCGCACGTACGATTCCATGCCGCCCTTCGTGCCCGTGTAGAAGAGCAGGTCGACGAGCACGCGCCTCATGCGTCGCCGCCCGGTTCGAGCGCCCCGGGGTCGGCGGCCGCGTGAGTGCCGGCGCCCGCGGCCGCTGCGGCCTCGCGGATGCCGCGGGCCTGCCGGCGCCGTCGTGCGACCTCGTACACCACGGCCGACGCGAGCTCGGCGACGAGCAGCCCGAGGAACACCGCCGACAGGCTCTGCGCGGCGAGGCCGAGCGCCGCGAGCCCGAACGTGAGCACCGACACGGCCGCGCGCAGCCCGGTCACGAGCCGCACCTCGCCGGCGCGTCGCAGGGCCGCGAACGGGATCGTCGTCGCCAGTGACGCCGCGCGCCACGCGCAGGCGAGCAGGAGCGGCACGAGCGTCGCCGACTCTGTCCACGCCTCGCCGAAGACGAAGGCGAACACGCCCGTGAACTCGAGGACGAGGAGCGCGACGACGGCGGCGAGCACCGAGGCGCCCGAGACGACGATGTCGAGCCGCGAGTGCTCCTTCAGGAGTCGCAGCCGCATGAAGTTCAGCGGGATCGCGAGCAGCCCCGACACGGTCGAGATCGAGGTGAACAGCACCGCGTCGGCCGAGCCGAGGAACGCGAGGATCATGGTGTTGAGCAGCGGGTAGATCACGCCGGTGATCGCCGTGTCGGCGACGACCCAGCCCATGACGGCCGGCTCGGGCCGGCTCGCCCGGTGCGTGACCGGGAGGCACCGCACGCACGTGGCGACGGCGATGCCCACGACGAGCGGGATGAGTGCCCACTGCTGCTCGGCGAACCCGGCGAGCACGCCGATGAGCGCCCCGAGGCCGACGGCGACGGATGCCGCGATCTCGCGCCGGTCGAGCCGCTCGGCGACCGAAACGCCGCGACCGACCT
Organism: uncultured Agromyces sp.; assembly: GCA_965652625.1. Taxonomy (GTDB): domain Bacteria; phylum Actinomycetota; class Actinomycetes; order Actinomycetales; family Microbacteriaceae; genus Agromyces. The sequence continues at coordinate 11,280 of CBFGWW010000020.1, read as the reverse complement.
CGAGCGCGGCGATGAGGATCGGCAGCCCGATCGCGAGCGCGATCGCGTTCGGCGGGATGATCGCGAGGACGAGCGCCGTGAGCACCGAGATCGCGGCGAGCCACAGCGGGAAGACCACGCGCCGCTCCGTCGCGGCCGAGCTGAGCCGCGACTCCACGACCACCGCGAAGGTGAGCTGCCCCGCGAACGTCGCCACGAGCACGGCCACGGCGAGCACGCCCTGCTCCTCGACCGTGAAGAGCCGGGACGAGATCGACACCGTCGCGGCCGGGATGACGGCCAGCGAGATGCCGCCGAGCAGGGTGATGAGGCTCATCGCGGCGCGTCGCATCCGGATCGGTCCGGGCATGGGCTCCGTCACCGCGTCACCGCCTCGGTCGAGCCGCCGACCGTGCGCCCGAGCGTCCCCTCGGCGCGGCCGAGGAACACCCACCAGCCATCTCCCACAGTGTTGGTCGCCCGATGGCGCAGCCCGAACGCGAGGCCGCCGAACACGAACGCGAGGCGCCACCACCACGGGTACCGGTGGCGTACGACGAGGCGGCCGAGCCCGCGTCCGTAGGCGCGCAGCTTCCGGCGCCGTTCGCGCGTCGACAGTCCCGCCGGGTCGGCGATGCCCCCGACGCTCACCTCGGGCGGCAGCCACGCGAACGCCGTCGCGAGGTCGGGCCGCCGCTCCGCCATCCGCAGCAGCAGGTCGGTCGCCTCGCCGGCCTGCCACGGCGTGGGCGCGCCGGTGCCGAGGTCGGGGTCGAACCCGCCCACCTCGTCGAACACCGACCGGCGCATGAGGAGCCCCATCTCGATGACGCTCCACACGTTCCACCGGTCGAGTGGCGTACCGGCTGCGGGCAGCGCGAACTTCGGGCCGTGCTCGTCGACGACGGTGAGCGCGCCCGCCGCGACCGACCCCGACGCGGCACGGATCGCCGCGATGCTCCCGTCGGGGAACCACGTCGTGTCGTTGGGGAAGTGGAGGAGCCGTTCGCCCGGAGGAAGCGCGGCGACGCCGGCGTTGCGGCCCCGGGACGCGCCGCGCTCGGACGTCGTCACGTCGATGGCGACGTCGGAGCCGCGGAAGCGTTCGGCGAGGCGCTCGACGGCCTCGCGATCACCCTGCGCGACGAGCACGATCCGGTCGCCGGGGGCGACCTGCGGGGCGAGGGATCGCAGCAGGCGCTCGAGCGGTTCGGCCCGACCGAGCGTCGAGACCACGAGACCCAGATTCATCGCACCCATTCTGTACGATGGTGAGGCTGCCCCGCGTACGACAGGACCCCTCGCATGCCGACTTCCACCGAGGCGATCGAGCTCTCGATCGTCATGCCGTGCCTGAACGAGGCCGAGACGCTCGCCACCTGCATCGACAAGGCCCAGGGCTACCTGAACCGAAGCGGCGTCGTCGGCGAGGTCGTCGTGGCCGACAACGGGTCCACCGACGGCTCGCAGGACATCGCCCGTTCGCACGGCGCGCGGGTCGTCGACGTGCCCGCGAAAGGCTACGGCAGCGCGCTCCTCGGTGGGATCGAGGCCGCCCGCGGCGAGTACGTCATCATGGGCGACGCCGACGACAGCTACGACTTCTCCCGGCTCGACCCGTTCGTCGAGCGGCTTCGCGCGGGGGACGAGCTCGTCATGGGCAATCGCTTCCAGGGCGGCATCGCCGAGGGCGCCATGCCGCCGCTGCACAAGTACCTCGGCAACCCGGTGCTCTCCTGGATCGGGCGCGTGCTGTTCCGCTCGCCGATCGGCGACTTCCACTGCGGTCTCCGGGGGTTCAACCGCCGGTCGATCCTGAACCTGCACCTCCAGACCACGGGCATGGAGTTCGCGAGCGAGGTCGTGGTGAAGTCCACCCTCGGCGGGCTCCGCGTCTCCGAGGTGCCGACCACGCTGGACAAGGACGGCCGCAGCCGCCCGCCTCACCTGCGCAGCTGGCGCGACGGCTGGCGCCACCTGAGGTTCCTCCTCATCTTCAGCCCGCGCTGGCTCTTCCTCATCCCCGGAGCGGTGGCGTTCTTCATCGGACTCCTCGGCACCCTGTTCATCAGCTTCGGGCCGATCATCCTCGGCGACGTCGGCTTCGACGTGTCGAGCCAGGTGTACCTCGCCGCACTCACCGTCGTGGGCTACCAATCCGTGCTGTTCGCGATCCTCACGAAGATCTACGCGCAGCACGAGGGCTTCCGCATACCGAGGTCGCGCAACTTCGACCGGCTCGAACGGCGCATCAGCCTCGAGAGCAGCGCGCTCGTGGGCCTCGCGATCTTCGTGATCGGACTCGCGATCGCGATCTGGCAGTTCTCCATGTGGGCGGCGACCGGCTTCGGGTCGCTCGACCCCTCGAGCACGCTGCGCACCGCCGTGCTGGCCGCCCTGCTCATGATGCTCGGCGCGCAGACGATCATGGCCGGCATGTTCCTCGGCGTGCTCAACGTGGGCCTCAAGCGGAACCGCTGATGCCCGGCACGCCCCGGGCGCGCGTCTCGGTCGCGCTCGGCACGCACAACGGCGCGCGCTACCTCCGCGAGCAGCTCGAGAGCATCCTCTCGCAGACGCACCCGGTCGACGAGATCGTGCTCTCCGACGACGCCTCTGGCGACGGCACGGTCGAGCTCGCCGAGCAGGTCCTCGCCGAGCACCGGTCCACGGATGCCGCGACCCCCGTGCTCGTGGTCGAGCGCAACCCGGTGGCGCTCGGCGTGACGGCCAACTTCGAGCAGGCGCTGCGCGCGGCATCCGGCGATCTCATCGCCCTCAGCGACCAGGACGACGTGTGGCATCCCGACCGCGTGGAGTGCGCGGTGGCCGCGTTCGACGCACGCCCCGGGCTCGACCTCGTCGCGGCCGAGGCGCGCCTCGTCGACGAGTCCGGCGCGCCGCTGGGCTCCTCGCTGCTCGAGACGCTCGGGGTCGACGACACGACGCGCACGAGGCTCGGCACGGATGCCGCATTCGCCGAGCTCCTCAAGCGGAACCTGCTGACCGGCGCGACCATGATGGTCTCGCGGTCGCTCGTCGAGCGCGCCGCACCGTTCCCCGCCAGCTGGGTGCACGACGAGTGGCTGGCCGTCGTCGCGTCCGTGGGCGGGGGCATCGCGGTCATCGCCGAGCCCGTCATCGACTACCGCCAGCACGGGGCGAACCAGATCGGCGTCTCGCGGCTCGGTGCGGGCGGAAGGCTCGCCCGCCTCCGGGAGCCCCGCACCGCACGGAACTCGCGCCTGCTCGCGCGGGCCCAGGACCTCGCCGACCGTCTCCCCGCGATCGCCGGCGACGACGCGACGGTGGATGCCGAGGTGCGCGCGAAGCTCGATCACGAGCGCATGCGGCAGGGGATCCCCGCGTCGCGGCTGCGTCGCCTGCCGTCGGTCTGGCGGGAGTGGCGATCAGGCGCATACGGCCGCTACGGCCTGGGCGCGCAGGACGTGCTGCGCGACCTCGTGCAGCCCGTGTAGGCCGCTGCGCCTACGTCAGCTCCTCGTGCGTGGGCGCCGGCGGCCGACCGGCCGCGAGCGCGTCGCGCCAGCTCATGTCGCGCGCGGCCTTGACGGCGCAGACGACGAGCAGCATCCAGCCGCCCTCGCCGAGGGCGAAGCTCTCGGCGAAGCTCGTGACCGCGATGACGACGAGCATGAGGGCCGGCCACACGTACACGACGCTTCGCCGGCTCGAGGCGAGCAGCCACGCGCGCACGAGGGCGACGCCGACGAGCGCGATGAACAGGGCCGCGCCGATGACCCCGACCTGGAAGTACACGTCGATGTAGGCGCTGAGCGCCGACGCATGCGGCCGACCGGTGGCGAGCTCGATCCACGTGTACGGCGCCGTGTCGGGCCAGGTGCCGACCCAGCCCCAGCCCTGCAGCGGGTTCTGGTTGAGGTACCGCGACAGCTCGCGCCACACGTCGAGCCGCACGTCGAACTCGGCGCGCGCGTCGAGGAGCTCGATGATGCGGATCCGCAGGATCCACGCGGTCACGACCGCCGCGAGCCCGGCGACGAGCAGCACGAGCTGCCACACCCAGCGCGTCGCGGGCGCCGCCCGGCGCAGGCCGTAGAGCGCGCCGAGCGCCAGGAGGGCGGCGCCGAGCGCGACCCACGTGGTCGGCGAGCCCGAGAGGAGGATGCACAGCGCCGCCAGCACGATCGAGGCGATGGCGCGTCCGCGCTGCACGATCTTCGTGCGCCACTCGACGATGAACGTGAGCAGCGCGATGAGCGCCACGAAGCCCAGCACGTTGCGCGAGCCGAAGACGCCCTGGATGGGCCCGAGCGCCGCGATGTTCCCCTGGATGCCGAGCACGGCGATGGGCGCGTCGATGAGGATGCCGGCGAGCACCTCGAGCCCGATCGAGACGCCGAGGAGCACGCGCATGACGTCGCCGAAGGCGCGCACGATCTGGATGGTGTCGCGCATCAGCGCCACGTAGACGCCGATGACGGCGAACGCCACGAGGTAGAGCACCCGCAGGGCCGTGGCACCGGGCGTGCTGCTCCAGAGCACGGATGCCGCGCACCACCCGACGAACACGAGGATCGTGATCGGCAGGATGCCGTACCACTCGACGGCCCGCCACCGGGCGACGAGCGAGAGCCCGCAGAGCACGAGGATGCCGACGAGGGCGGCGACGAGCCCGGGCCAGCCGATGAGGCTGCGCACCGCGTGGGTGGAGAAGGCGAAGCCGACGGCGAGGAGCGTGAGCGCCTGCGCGAAGCGGGCGGAGCCCACGAACTCGCGCAGGGCGCGGCTGAGGTGCGCGCCGGCGGCGGGATCCGTCATCGGGCGGGCTCCGACGGCGGCATCCGCGAAGCCGGGATCGGCGGGGGCTCTGCGGGCAGCGGCTCGGGCGCCCACTGCCGGCGCTTGGTGGACCAGGCGATGGCGATGAGCAGCAGCCAGCCGCCCTCGACGAGGATGCGACTCTCGGCCAGGCTCTGGGCGACGAGCGCGACGAGCACGAGGAGCGGCACGAGCGACGCCGCGGAGTGGGGGAGCGGCCGGCCGGACTCGTCCTTCGGCCGGTCGACGGCGAGGAACCACGAGCGCCACAGCGCCCCGAGCACGATCGACGCGAACGCGACGAGCCCCACGATCCCGAGCTGCATCCACACGTCGAGCCAGGCGTTGTGCGCCTGCAGGTACTCGACGCCGTTGCGCACGGCGAGCCCCTGGAACGGCTCGACCCACGGCTGCCAGTAGCCGATCCAGCCCCAGCCGAACCACGGACGCTCGGCCGCCAAGCCGATCACCGAGGACCAGATGTCGAGTCGGCCGGTGAGGTCCTCGCTCTTGCCGAACAGGTCGAGCAGTGCGCCCCAGAACACGACGAGCAGGGCGACGGATGCCGCGAGCACCCCGGCCGCGGCCCAGTACACGCCACGGCGGCGGTCGGGCCCGACCCGACGGGCCCAGGCGACGAAGCCGAGCGCGACGAGCACGACGACGCCCACGAGGATGACGGTCGCCGACCGGGTGAGCAGCATGACGGCGCCCGACGCCACGAGCCACCCGATGCCCTGCGCCCGGCGGATGCTGCCCGCCGCGAGCCGCGCGCCGAACACGATGAGCCCGAGCAGCGCGATCATGCCGAGCAGGTTGCGGCTGGCGACGATGCCCTCGATCGGGCCGCCCTGGAAGAGCAGGTCGCGCGACCAGAAGAACGCGGCCGGCGCGTCGTCGCCGTAGTCGGTGAAGTTCGGCGGCAACGGCTCCTGCACGAAGATCGCCACCCACAGCTCGAACGCGATCGAGAGCCCGAGCACCCACTTGATCGCCGAGGCGAGGGCGCGCTCGATCCGCGTCCAGGTGAGGCACAGGGCGAGCGCGACGCCGGTGAACGTCGTGACGAGCGTGATGACGACGCCGAGCACGGATGCCGCGGGGTAGAACGACCACGCGATCGACAGCACGGCGAGCCCGACGAACGCGATCGTCGACTTCGGCACTCGGCGCCACCGCCATGCGGGCTTCTCGGCGACGACCAGGATCACCGCCCCGACGACGACCGCGAGCGCGACCGCCGTGAAGCCCCACCAGCCGAGCAGGTTGCGCCAGAACTGGCCGGCGAGGACGGTGAACAGCGCGAACGTCGCGTACGCGCCGATGAGCGTGCGGCGTCGGCCGGTGGTCATGCGTCCAAGGCTATCGCGCGAGCCTCAGACGAACGCGGCGGTCCCGGTGATCTTCCGGCCGACGATGAGGGTGTTCATCTCGCGCGTGCCCTCGTAGGAGTAGAGGGCCTCGGCGTCGGCGAAGAACCGCGCGGCGTCGTGGTCGAGCACGATGCCGTTGCCGCCCATCGCCTCGCGCGCCCACGCCACGGTCTCGCGCATGCGGGAGGTGGCATACGCCTTGGCGAGGGCTGAGTGCTCGTCGCGCTGCTCCCCGGCATCGAGCATCTCGGACACGCGCACGACCATGCCGATCGAGGCGGTGATGTTGCCGAGGCACTTCACGAGCAGGTCCTGGACGAGCTGGTGGGAGCCGATCGTCCGGCCGAACTGCACGCGCTCGCCGGCGTACTTCACGGCGGCCTCGTAGGCGCCGATCGACGTGCCGACGGCGGCCCAGGCCACCTCGGCGCGGGTCAGGCGGAGGACGCTCGCCGTGTCGCGGAACGAGTCCGCGCGCTGGAGCCGGAGCGACTCGGGCACGCGCACGTGGTCGAGCGTGATGTCGGCGTTCTGCACGGGGCGCAGGCTGATCTTGCCCTCGATCTTGGTGGCGGAGTAGCCGGGCGTGGACGTCGGCACGATGAAGCCCTTGACGTGTCCGTCCTCGACGTCCTTCGCCCAGATGATCGTGAGGTCCGAGAACGTCGCGTTGCCGATCCAGCGCTTCGCTCCGGTGAGCACCCACTCGTCGCCGTCGCGCGTCGCGGTCGTGCGCAGGCCCTGCGACGAGTCGGAGCCCGACAGGGGCTCGGTGAGGCCGAACGCGCCGACGAGCTCCCCGCTCGCGAGCCGGGGGATCCACTCGGCGCGCTGCTCGTCGGAGCCGCATCGCGAGAGGGCGCCCGTGACGAGGCCGTTCTGCACGCCGACGAAGGTCGCGATCGACGCGTCGACGCGCGCGAGCTCCATCGCGACGAAGCCGCGGAAGACGGCCGAGTTCGGGAAGGGCCTCGTCTCGTCCCACGCGTACGACAGGACGCCGAGGTCGGCGAGCGGCTTCACGAACTGGGTCGGGAACTCCGCGCGCTCCCAGTAGCCGTTGATGACCGGCCGCACCTCGGCTTCGAGCCACTCGCGCAACTCGGCGATGGCGGCGCGCTCCCGGTCGTCGAGGAGGGATTCGTACGAGTAGAAGTCGCTGGCGAGCGGCTCGAACGGCATGACTGCTCCAATGCGTCGGGGTGGGATGGCCCGAGCCTACGGACCGCCCCCGGCGCCGCTCGAACCCGTTGGTAGTTTGGACCCAAAGGCGGAAGGGGAGCACCGAGGATGTTTGTGGCCATCGGCAACACGCCGCGCGACTACGCGTGGGGATCGACCAGTGCGATCGCGGGGTTCCGCGGCGTCGAGCCGTCGGGCTCGTCCGAGGCCGAGCTCTGGCTCGGCGCGCACGCGGGGTCGCCCGCACGGGTGCTCGACGCGGCATCCGTCGGCCATGACGACCTGGCCGCGTGGATCGCGGCCGATCCCGAGCGTGCCCTGGGCCCCGAGCTCGCCGCGCACGGCGCCCGGCTGCCGTTCCTGCTGAAGCTCCTCGCAGCCGCCGAGCCGCTGTCGCTCCAGGCGCATCCCACGCCCGAGCAGGCCCGCGCCGGCTTCGCCCGCGAGGAGGCCGAGGGCATCCCGGTGAACGCGTACGACCGCAACTACCGCGACGCGTTCCACAAGCCCGAGCTGGTCGTCGCGGTCAGCGACGAGTTCGACGCGCTGTCGGGCTTCCGCCCGCTCGACGAGGTCGCGGGCGTCCTCGCGGTGCTGCGGGCGGCGGATGCCGCGTCCGACGAGCCGCAATCCGGCGCGCTCGACCTGCTGGCCGCCCGCCTCGGCACCGCCGACCCGCTCCGCGACACGGTCGAGTGGCTGCTGCGCGACGGACGCGGCGAGGACACGGGCGAGGCCGCGTGGGTCGTCGAGCGGGTCACCGCGCTCGCCGCGTCCGACCTCGCTCGCGCATCCGAGTACGCGGCGTCCTTCGAGACGGTCGAGCGCCTCGCCGAGGTGTATCCGGGCGACCCCGGCATCGTGATCTCGCTGCTGCTCAACCGCGTGCGCCTGCGACGCGGCGAGGCGATGTACCTCGCGGCGGGCAACATCCACGCCTACCTCTCGGGGCTCGGCATCGAGCTGATGGCGGCGAGCGACAACGTGCTGCGCGGCGGGCTCACGCCCAAGCACATCGACGTGGGCGAGCTCCTCGACGTGCTCGACTTCACGCCCATCGCGCCGCCGCGGCTCGCGCCCGAGCCGGTCGGCACGTCGATCGTGGCGTTCCGTCCCGACGTGCCCGATTTCGTGCTTTACCGCGCCGAGCCGGGCGACGGGGCGGATGCCGCGCGCGTGCCCCTCACCGGACCGGCCATCGTGCTCGCCGAGGGCGGGCCCATCCGGCTCCGGGGCGCCCACGGCGAGGAGGAGCTCGCGATGGGGGAGGCGGCGTACGTCACTCCCGACGAAGGGGCGCTCGGCGTGACGGGCCCGGGTATCGCGTGGGTCGCGACCACCGGGGAGCCCGCGGCATCCGTCGCCTGAACGCCCGAGTTCGAGGTCGGGGGCTCAACCGACCGCGCGCAGGCCGAACAGGCGCCGGTACTGGGTGGGGGTCGTCTGGAGCACCTTCAGGAAGTGGTGCCGCATCACGGCTGCGGCGCCGAAGCCGGTCTCGCGGGCGATCTCCTCGAGCGGGAACGACGTCTCCTCGAGCAGCTGCTGCGCGCGCAGGAGCCGCTGGCGGTTGAGCCAGGCGTTCGGCGTCGTGCCGGTCTCGGCGCGGAACCGCCGCGCGAAGGTGCGGGGCGACATGAGCGCCTTGCGTGCCAGCAGGTCGACCGTGAGGTCGTGGTCGAGGTGCTCGAGCATCCACTCGGTGACCTTGGCGAACGAGTCGCTGTGGCACTCGGGCACGGGCGTCTGGATGAACTGGGACTGCCCGCCGTCGCGCTGCGGAGGCACCACCATGCGCCGGGCGACGATGTTGGCGGCGCCGGCGCCGAGCTCGGTGCGCACGATGTGCAGGGCGGCGTCGATGCCGGCGGCGGTTCCCGCGCCGGTGACGACCTTGTCGTCCTGCACGAAGAGCACGTCGGGGTCGACCTCGGTGTCGGGGAACATCTCGGCGAGCCGGTCGGTGTACATCCAGTGCGTGGTGGCGCGGCGGCCGGCGAGCACGCCGGCGTGACCGAGCGTGAAGGCACCCGAGCAGACCGACAGCACCCACGCGCCGCGCTCGACGGCCGCGCGGATGACCTCGAGCACGCGCTCGTCGGGCGGCGCGTCGATGAGCGAGGCCGGCACGGCCACGAGGTCGGCCCGGTTCGCGAACTCGAGGCCCTCGTGCACGACGACGTCGAAGCCGAGCTTCGTGGAGATGGGACCGGGGTCGGCGGCGACCACGTGGAAGTCGAACGTGGGGCCGCCGTGCTCGCGGCGGTCGATGCCGAACACCTCGCAGATCACGCCGAACTCGAACGGCGCCATCTGGGGCATGGCGATGCAGGCGATGGTCTGGAGCACGGGATCCTCCGAGTGGCAGGAATATGTCGTTCACTGTCACTCTGCCACTACCGGCAGGATCTTGCAAGGAGTAGAATTACTGCCATGACCACCATCGTGTTCCTCGTCATCGCGGGGCTCGCCATCTGGGGAGTGCTCGCCACCGTGCTGCGCCTCGAAGGCGACGGTTACGGTCGTCCCGAGATCCGGGACCGCAACCGCCACATCGAGAACCTGCCCACCCGCACCGTCTGATCCGGCCGGCGCAAGCGCACGCGCGGCGATCAGCGCTGCGCGTGCGACCTTCGGGCTCATCGCGGGCGACCGGCGATGACTCCCGACCCACGCCGTCCCGCCGCCCCTCGGTAGCATCGGGGGAGCACGCGGACCGACCGCGTGCGGGAGGCGGGAACATGAGCTGGCTGGTCACCGGAGGTGCCGGGTACATCGGATCGCACGTCGTACGGGCGTTCGCCGAGCAGGGCATCGACACGGTCGTCGTGGACGACCTCTCCTCGGGCCGCCACGCGTTCCTCCCGACCGGCGCCCGCTTCGTGCAGGGCACGATCCTCGACGGGCCGCAGCTGGAGAACACCATCGAGCGGTTCGACGTCCAGGGCGTCGTGCACCTCGCCGGCTTCAAGTACGCCGGCGTCTCGGTCTCCCGGCCGCTGCACACCTACCAGCAGAACGTCACCGGCACGGCGACGCTGCTCGCCGCCATGGCCGCCAAGGGCGTCGACCGCATCGTGTTCTCGTCGAGCGCCGCCGTCTACGGCACGCCCGACGTCGACCTCGTGACCGAGGACACCGAGCAGCATCCCGAATCGCCCTACGGCGAGTCGAAGCTCGTCGGCGAGTGGCTCATCGCCGATCAGGGCCGGGCGGCCGGCCTGCGGCACACGAGCCTGCGGTACTTCAACGTCGTCGGCTCGGGCACCGCCGAGGTGTTCGACCCGAGCCCGCACAACCTCTTCCCGCTCGTGTTCGAGGCGCTGCTCGAGGGCCGCACGCCGCGCATCAACGGCGACGACTACCCGACGCCCGACGGCACGTGCGTGCGGGACTACATCCACGTGGCCGACCTCGCGGCCGCCCACGTGGTCGCGGCGAAGCGGCTCGACGCGGGCGAGCCGCTCGAGCCCGTCTACAACCTCGGCTCGGGCGACGGCTCGTCGGTCGGCGAGATCATGCAGACCGTGGCGGCCGTCACCGGCATCGAGTTCACGCCCGAGATCGCGCCGCGACGCCCGGGCGACCCCGCGCGGATCGTCGCGTCCGGCGAACTCGCGTCACGAGACCTCGACTGGAAGATGCGGCACACGCTGTCGCAGATGGTCGAGAGCGCGTGGGAGGCCCGGCGCGCGGCCTCCGAGGAGTGAGTCGACCCGGTCGAGCGGCCGCGAACGGAGTCCTGCCTCCGGAACGCGGGACGCCCGTCCCGACTCCGTAACGTCTGGCGAACACGTCGGCGTGTCGCGGTCGCGTTGAAGCCTCGACGGACGGTTGAGGGTTTACGATTCCCGACTTGACTCCCGCGAATTACACCGGTGTAATTGTCATGACACACCCTCTGGGTGGTCGGTACAACTGGGTGGGAGACGATATGGGCAAT